>CALBKR010000430.1 GCA_937896105.1 uncultured Bacteroidales bacterium | reverse complement strand
TCTATGACACCGTAGCCATCTGCCTCCCGAAGTGCCCGCCTATGAGTTGCCACAGGGTTGCACCTAACAAGAGCATCGCCGACCATATTGCAGCGGAGCATCCGCACGTGAACAGCATAAGGTACTACACACCGCTCACAAGCAAGAGCGCATCGGAAGCAACCATCACCCCAAGCATCGTGCGATACACCAGCAACAGCAGCAAACTCGACCCGGCATACCTGAACAATGCCCAGTCAATCGATGAGATGATGGAGATTATCGGCGACATACTTGCCGACAGCACCACAACCATCGAGGCCGTACAAATAGCCGGCTACACCACACCCGAAGGCTATGAGGACAAGAGCACACAGCGCGGACTGGACCGCGCCATAGCACTCCGCGACCACATACGCAAGCACCACCAGCTCCCCGATTCCATCTTTGAGGTTGCCGGTGGCGGACGCAACTGGAACATCATATACAGCGACATAATTGATATGGACATTCCCCAAGGCAATGAATTGGTAACTCGACTGCGCGAGGAGCCTGACGTAGCAGTACGCGACAGGATGCTGAAACAATATGACGACGGGGCATTGTACAAGGAGCTGCAGGCACGATATTTCCCTGCACACAGAATGGCCTGCTGCACAGGAATCTACTACCACAACCACCCCGACAGCACCACAATAGCACTGAACAGGATTGTCGACGAGCTGGCAAACAACCCCACGCCCGACTACGGCAAGCTCCTCGATGAACTTAAAATGTACCGTGAAGACCCACGTGTGCTGAACCTGAAGGGCATCATCGAGTACAGACGCCACCACCGCCACGCGGCCGAGAGGGCATTTGCCAAGGCTGCAAGGATGGGCGACGAGCAGGCACTCATAAACCTGCAGATAATCGAGAATATCAAAAACAATGAATAAAAGAGGCCTTTTGATAATATATGACTAAGCCTTTTTAGAGAAAAAAGTTATATTTTTGCATCGCAATTGCGATGCAAAAATATAACACAATGGAAAGATATATCACCCCACTCATAGAGCTGCTGAACGAGATGACACCCTATCTGCTGCTCGGTTTTCTCATAGCAGGCATACTCAAGGAGTTCGTTCCGCGCAAACTATATGCCAACAGGCTCTCGAAGGACAATTTCAGTTCAGTATTCTGGGCTGCTATTTTCGGCATACCACTGCCGCTATGCTCGTGCGGTGTAATACCAACAGCGGCGTCACTCAGACGCGAAGGCGCGTCGCGCGGTGCAACCGTATCGTTCCTTATATCCACCCCACAGACAGGTGTCGACTCAATATTGGCAACGGCATCGGTACTTGGCACACCATTTGCAATCTGCCGCCCGGTAGCAGCACTTGTTACAGCGCTTGCCGGTGGTTGCGCTGTAAACAGGTGGGTCAAAAGCGGAAACGGAAACGCGGCAACTGACACTGCAACCGGCAGAGAAAGGAAAAGTTTCTGGCAGAAGTGCATCGGCACACTACGTTACGGTTTCATTGATATGGTACAGGACATCGGCAAATGGATTGTCATAGGCCTTGTCATAGCAGCTATAATAACAGTAGCCGTACCCGACGATTTTTTCATCGGGCTCAACAGTTATCCCGTGCTGAATATGCTTGTGGTGCTTGCCTTTTCCGCACCTATGTACCTGTGCGCGACAGGCTCCATTCCCATTGCAGCGGCACTTATGCTGAAAGGACTCTCACCCGGAGCCGCACTTGTACTGCTCATTGCCGGTCCTGCAACAAACGTGGCAGCAATGCTTGTCATCAACAAGGTACTCGGGCGCAGGACACTTATCATCTATCTGCTATCCATAATCATAGGAGCAGTAGGGTTCGGTCTTGCCATCGACTATCTGCTGCCGGCCGAGTGGTTCACCCTTGCCGGTAGCGGAAGCCATTGCAACCACTGCCACGATGCATCCACACCATGGTGGAAAATCGCATCGAGCATACTCTTTACCGTTCTGCTTATAGCTGCTATGATGATGCGTTACCTGAAGAAGGAGCATTGCCACTGCGACGGGCATTGCGACGGAGAGTGTAGCAGCGGATGCAGCACGGCCACAAAGAGCTACCGAATCGAGGGAATGATGTGCAACCACTGCAAAGCCAACGTGGAGAAAGCACTATCGACTATTGAAGGGGTAACACAGGTCACAGTAGACCTTGCCGAAGGGCGTGCGTATGTCGAGGGCAATAACATTCCAGACGAAAAGGTCATTGCCACGATACAGCAACTCGGATACAGATACATCGAAGAATAAAGAAAATAGGATGACCCAAAAGTCATCCTATTTTTGTATGAGGCGTGAATAAAAAGTAAAGTTCAAGGCTTGTGAAGGCTTCAAAACCGCAACCGACGCTGTAATGCGAGAGCAGAAAGCCACTTAGTGGGTTAATTTACTAAGCGTAAATGAGGATTTTGAAGCCAAACGTAACGTAGAAATTTGCTTTTTAGTCACCCTCTTAGTATACCGGAACAACTCAATCAATTCACGAAGACACAGTCAAAATAATCCTCAAAGATAGCCCTTGCCTCCTCGAGCTGCTCGGGGGTATTCTCCTTTACACCTTTAAGCTTGTACTCCATTCCAAGAGGCTCATATTTGTGCGCGCCCAAGGTGTGATAGGGAAGAATTTCGATGCGCTTTATCATATCGTACCCCTTGAAATGCTCTCCAAGTGCACGGATATCCTCCTCGAAGGCGCTGTACCCTTGCACAAGCACATAACGCAACCAGAACGGGCGGCCGTTATCCTGCAGCCACTTTGCTGTTGCAAGCGTCTGCGCATTGCTGCGCGCTGTCAAGGTGTTGTGACGCTCGGGGTTGAACTGCTTGACATCAAGCATCACAAGGTCTACAAGCGAAAACAGCTCCTCGACATCACTGTTCCAGATGCTGCCGTTGGTATCGAGGCACACGTGGATGCCGTTCTCCTTCAGGCGTTTCACCAAAGGCACCAAGGCCTTGGCCTGGAAGGTTGGCTCACCGCCGCTGAATGTGACACCACCCTTCTTGCCGAAGAAAGCCCTCTCGCTCATCGCCATATTCACGATATGTTCGATATCCACCTCCTTGCTCTCGCCTTTAGGGTCTATTGTATCGGGGTTGGCACAATAGAGGCAGCGGAAGTTGCATCCCTGCAGGAAAACCACAAGGCGCACACCAGGGCCGTCGAAAGTGCCCAAAGACTCATACGAATGTACTCTGATATTCATAATTACAGGTTTGAAAAAATAGGCCGGCCTTGCAGCCAGCCTATTTCTATTGTGAATTCGTCA
This sequence comes from uncultured Bacteroidales bacterium, assembly GCA_937896105.1. Next base: position 818 of record CALBKR010000430.1, on the reverse strand, counting down.
TTCAATTACATACGCTCGTGGAACGAACGTGAGATAACCTCGAGCTGGTGCTCACGACTCAGCTTGATGAAGTTCACAGCGTAACCCGATACACGGATTGTGAGCTGCGGATACTTCTCGGGATGCTCCATTGCATCCATAAGCATCTCACGGTTCAGCACATTCACGTTCAGGTGGTGAGCACCCTTTGTAAAGTAACCGTCCATCAATGTCACAAGGTTCTCGATACGTGTCTCTGTATCAACACCGAGTGACTTTGGAATGATAGAGAAGGTGTTGCTGATACCATCCTGTGAGTCGCGGTAGCGGAGCTTTGCAACAGAGCTGAGTGATGCAACAGCACCGTTCTTGTCGCGTCCGTGCATTGGGTTGGCACCGGGAGCGAAAGCAACGCCCTTGGCACGACCGTCAGGTGTAGCACCTGTCTTCTTACCGTACATCACGTTAGATGTAATGGTGAGCAGTGACAATGTAGGCTTTGCATTCTTGTATACAGGGTGCTTCTTGAGCTCCTCGCTGAAGAAGTAAACCAAGTCAACGCCAAGGTGGTCAACACGGTCATCGTCGTTACCGTATTTGGGAAAATCACCTTCGGTCTTAAAGTCAACGATCAAACCTCGCTCATCCTTGACGGGAGTCACTCGAGCATATTTGATAGCGCTGAGACTGTCTGCAAGCACGGAAAAGCCACTGATACCAAAGGCCATCAAGCGCTCCGGCTCTACGTCGTGCAAAGACATCATCAGTCTTTCATAGGCATAGCGATCGTGCATATAATGAATTACATTCATGGTATTAGCATAAAGTTCTGCTACTTC
>CALBKR010000429.1 GCA_937896105.1 uncultured Bacteroidales bacterium | reverse complement strand
TATGTTGACAAAAGACTTTTTTCGTGTTATTTTGAAACTGTGATAGGTGTGATATCACAGTTTCACAACAGGAGGTGATGAAGTGATTATAATTGATTCCCGAAGCAGAACACCTGTTTTCGAGCAAATCAAGGAACAGATACTGAATATGATTAACACAGGCGAATTAAAAACAGACGACAAACTGCCATCAATCCGCCAGCTTGCATCTGATCTTGATTTGAATGTTAATACTGTAAAGCGTGCTTTTCAGGAGTTGGAAGCGGAAAAAGTAACATATTCCGTACCCGGCAAAGGAGTTTTCATAAGTAAAACTGCAGTTGCCAATGAAATTGTGCTCGGAAACGCTGAAAGCGAACTTAACAGAATACTCTCTTCATCAAAGGCAAAAGGCATAAGCCTTGAGAGAGTAATTGAGCTTGCTCACAATATATACGAAAAGGGTGATAAATGTGATTGAAATAAAAAACGTTACTAAGAAATACGGTAATTTCACCGCTATTGAAAATATAAATCTTACAGTTGATGACTGCTCTGTTTTAGGTCTTGCAGGCTTTAACGGCTGCGGTAAAACAACTCTTCTTAATGTGTGTGCAGGAATTTTCAAGGCAGATACTGGAGCTGCTTATTTAGACGGCAAGGATGCCTTTGATAATGATACAGAAAGAAAAAACCTCTTTTATGTATCAGATACTATGTGGTTCCCGGCAGGCGCATCCATCTCATCAGCAGCAAGGTTTTATGCAGGATATTTTAATACCTTTGATTTTAAGACACTTGATGCGTTGTGCGATTTATTCGGTCTTGATACTAAAAAGCCTATCAGAAGCTTTTCAAAGGGTATGACACGTCAGGCAGGGCTTGCAATTGCATTTTCCTCAAAGCCTAAATATCTTTTAATTGACGAGACCTTTGATGGCCTTGACCCACACAAAAAAGAAGTAGTGCGAAAGCTATTGCTTGAATACATAAACGAATGTGAAGCATCTGTAATTGTAAGCTCACACGACCTGTCAGAAATTTCCGGAGTATGCGATCACATCGCAATTATGAACGGCACAAAAATAGTTCTCAACACATCAATTGACGATATAAGTGAAAACTTCAGAAAAGTTGTTATTCGCTTCTCTGAGGCTATTAATGAAGAAACTTTCAAGGATATCAACTGTCGTCATCTCAGAATAAGTGATAAAACTGCAACCATGACTATCTGCGGAGATGTTGATAATCAACTGGTTAAGCTCAGCTCACTTAACCCTGCAAGCATCGATACATCCCTTCTTACTCTTGAAGAAGTCTTTTCAGAAGAAACGGAGGCGCAATCTGATAATGAAAAAATCAAACGTATTTTCAAGTAAGCTTAATTCATCCAAGGATGTTTTTAATGGGCTTTCTGCCTTCACAGTAGTAGCTGTAGGTATTTTTGCCATACTCATAATATTAGGCACGCTTACACCGTCCTTTGAAAATAACAAATTAGTGTGTGAGCTTGCGAAAACTCTTGACGGCAAACATCCCTATTCATATTGCTTTTCCTTAAATCAATTTGATTACTATACTCTGGTTTTTCCTTTTATTGCAGCAATTCTTCAGTTTTTCTTTTTGCATCAAAAAGAAAACTGCTACACACTTCTAAGCTTTGGTAAAAAAAGAAGAGCTATTTACACAAACAGACTCCTTCCGCCACTTGTTTCAATGCTTGCAATAATGCTTGTAGTCAAAGCTATTGCTTTAATTATTAATGTGAACTACATTGGCTTTACTCCAGACCTTCTGGGTATATGGTTTATTCATATTCTTCTGTTCTCACAGATGATTATGTTTATTTACGCTATAACAGTTTTCTGCTGTCATATGTGCGGAAGAACCATTGAAGCAATTGCAGCAAGCATTTATATGCCCGATGCCGTATATGACAACGCACAGCAGATTTGGGTATATCAGCGCGAAGCATCGGATATTGTATACAACCTATATTACGACGAGGAGGGCAACAGCCACAAGAAATACCAGAAACTGCGCCCGTTCGGTATGCAGTATGCCGACTTTACCACTGTAAAAGAGTATTACTACCGTTCACAGTTGTGCAACTATACCTATAACCTTATATTCGACGATAAATTCAACAATGATGCAATTAATGCAAAAATTGCCGGCATTGAGGATGTCTTTGACAAGAATGCGATGAAAGCGGCTAGAACCCTGTGGAAGAGCCTCAAGATATTTGACCGTTGGTCGAACAAATACCTGGCCAACAGTTTCGAGACGAAGATAAGAAGCATCGGTTCTGTGAACAGCAACTACGCCATCAACCATATTACAAACTGCGATAATTTCCACAGGCACAGGGATGCAATGGCCGAATGTGAGCACAACCGCTGGAACGTACAGCAACTGCTGATGGGTTTCAGAGCCTGCACAAGCGAAGAGAGCGATATGGTAAAGAAAGACCCTGCTTACAAGGGAGTGCTGAAGAAAGGAAGGGAGAAGGCACATGTGGATATAAGGCCATTCGAAATGCTTGACAAGAGTACAAAGGATGTAGATTATATATTCAACAACGCCATACCGGAAATTCTGATGCTAATCGAGAAATCGTACGAAAAGAGGGAGAATTCACAAAAATAAAAATAGAAAAAAAAACAATTGATATGAGCTACAAACCGACACCTATTGAACTGACAGATGTAAAGCTGTCGGACGATTTGATTGAACTGCGCGAAGCCATTGCCGAGAATGCCCACGAGATATGGGCACAGAAACGCCAGGCAGAGGGTTGGACATTCGGCCCCGAGAGAGACGACAAACTGAAGCAGACACCGGATATGGTAAAGTATGAGGATTTGTCGGAGAAAGAGAAGGAGTATGACAGGGAAATGGCTATGCAAACCCTGAAATTGATGCTGAAACTCGGCTACGACATCGTAAAGAGAGAGGACACCGAACTGTACAGGCTGTTGCTGAAGCGCATTGCAAACGCAAAGCAGACATTCTACTGCCCGCATTGCGAGAAAAACGGCATTAAGACACCGATATACAAGCACCAGGTGTTCTGCGATGCCTGCGGCGAGAAGATTGATATAGATTGGAGCCTTTACGAATAAACGATACAATGAAGAGAGAATATACACCCAAACCTATTGATGTCGATGCCGTTGAACTCCCGAGCGACATCGAGGAACTGGTTGAGACCGTAGCAAAGAATGTGCACGAGGTTTGGGCTAAATCGCGCATCGGGCAAGGGTGGAAATTCGGCCCTGAGCGCAATGAGAGGCTGAAACAGCACCCAAGCCTCATTCCGTATGAAGAGCTGTCGGAAGAGGAGAAGGACTATGACCGCAACACGGCAAAGGGGACACTCAAGGTTCTCATTAAAATGGGTTACAAAATAACCAAAGAGTAAACCTGCCGTAATGGGAGATTTTCATAAACCGGTGCATCTTGAATTCAGGGTGCACCGGTCTTATATATGACATACCGAACCTGTCACTACACATTTGCTGCACAATTTGTTTGGAAAAAGCGTCTTTTTTTCGATATTTTAATATTTTGGCACGCTTTTTGTAAGAAACTTTATGTAAAAAGATGAAAGCAGTTGGATTTTAACCGCTAACTTCGCGACCGGAAAACAACCGGACACGAATATTCACAAGAGATTAATTGGAGGAGAAAGAAATGAGAAATGAATTTTCGCAGAAAATATCGGAGATACTGTCATTGAGCAAGGAGGAGGCGACACGTCTCCGCAGTAGAGCCATCAACCCAGAACACCTGTTGCTGGGGATGATACGCAAGGAGAAATGCAGCGCAGTGGAGATACTGTGCGGGATGGATATCGACATAATGGATATAAAACAACGTATCGAAGAGCGTGTGACAAATGCCACAACATTCGACACGCCATACAGTGAGGAGGTGGAAATGAGCCTTAGCACTGCAAGAATCCTGCGCTTTGCTGCACTCGAGGCACGCTCGAGAAAGGTACACACCGACAGCGAGCATCTGCTGCTGGCTATCCTGCGCGAACGCAACAGTGTCGCATATGACATACTCGAGGCAAGCAATATCACATATTCAAAGGTCAGTGACATCATCAAATCAAAGATGCCCGATACAAACAACGCCGGCATCAGCAACGGATTCGGCTTCACCGACCAGGATGACGACGAGGACGATGCTTTGCCGGCAAACAATTCAGGCAACACACAGCAGACATACCAGAAACAGCAGACAAAGCCGTCGAATGACACACCTGTGCTTGACAGTTTCGGTGTGGATATGACAAAGGCTGCTGCCGAAGGCAAGCTCGACCCTGTTGTGGGGCGCGAGAAGGAGATTGAGCGCATATCGCAGATACTGAGCCGCAGGAAGAAGAATAATCCTATTCTGATAGGTGAGCCGGGCGTCGGAAAATCGGCAATTGTCGAGGGGCTTGCACAGCGCATTGTGGAACGAAAGACATCGCGTATGCTGTTCGACAAGCGCATTGTAGCGCTGGATATGACAGCCGTAGTTGCAGGTACAAAGTACCGTGGACAGTTCGAGGAGCGCCTGAAGGCTATAATCAACGAGCTCGAGAACAACCCCAACATCATAATCTTCATTGATGAGATACATACCATCATCGGTGCAGGCTCGACACCGGGTTCAATGGATGCGGCCAACATACTGAAGCCCTCGCTTGCACGCGGACAGATACAGTGCATAGGTGCAACGACAGTCGACGAGTACCGCAAGACAATAGAGAAGGACGGTGCACTGGAGCGCCGTTTCCAGAAGGTGCTTGTGGAGCCGACATCAAGCGAGGAGACATTCGAGATATTGAAGAACATCAAGGAGCGTTACGAAAACCACCACAATGTCACATATACCGACGATGCGCTGCTCGCGTGTGTCAAATTGACAGACCGCTACATTACCGACCGCAGTTTCCCCGACAAGGCCATCGATGCGCTTGACGAGGCCGGCGCAAGGATGCACATAACGAATATCGTTGTGCCTAAAGAGATTGAGGAGCAGGAGAAACTTGTTGACGAGGTAAACAAGGAGAAGAATGCTGCTGTCAAGAACCAGGACTTCGAGAGTGCAGCCAACCTGCGCGACCGCGAGAAGGCGTTGCAGAGCCAATTGGCACAGATGAAGGCCGAGTGGGAAAAGAGCCTCTCCGACAGCCGTCAGACTGTCACCGACGAGGATATTGCCGGTGTTGTGTCAATGATTTCGGGAGTGCCTATGCAACGTATGCAGCAGGATGAGTGGACAAGGCTCAAAGGGATGCGCGAGGAGCTTACAAGCAAGGTCATAGCACAGGACAATGCAATAACAAAGCTGACAAAGGCGATACAACGCAGCCGCGTAGGCTTGCAGAACCCCAACAAGCCGATAGGTACATTTATGTTCCTTGGCCCCACCGGTGTGGGTAAAACTGAACTTGCCAAAGCTTTGGCAGAGG
>CALBKR010000428.1 GCA_937896105.1 uncultured Bacteroidales bacterium | reverse complement strand
ACAAGAGGCATACCGCCCCAGAAGGTTCCTTCATCGCTTCCCGGGTCGCCGGCCAAAGCCCACTTTCCTGTGTGGAAATTGGCCTCTCCGTCGGGACTTGTCACGCCCTTGCCGGTCTCTTTTTTATTGTTTTTATTATCCTTCTTGTTATCCTTCTTTCCCGTGAGCAGGCTCTGGTCGAAGTTGGCGATACGCATATTCTTGAACGGGATATCGGGCAACTTGAAGTCGATATCCTCAAGACAGGTAATGCTCACCTTGCCGTCGAGACACAGTTCAACAAGTGTCTGCTTTCCCTTTGGCAAAGTATCGCAATAGACCACATTGAAATAGGTACTGTCCTTGTTGAACTTAACCTTGGCAAGCATAAAGTCAAGACCTACCTCATCATCTATCTGCTGCATCTTGAAATTGACGGCAAGACCGTCCTTCTTTCCGTGAGCTACGGACTTGATATCGGCCAAATAGCCTATCTGCGCCTTCTCTGTGGTATCTTTCTTGCACAGGAACGGTACCTCAATTCTACCATTGAGGCCGGAACTACCGAAACCGTTCTGCTTGATATTCAGATAGATATTGTCGAGCGTTATCTTCCAGCCGCCCAACTTTGGTGTGCCGTATGTAAAGAGGCTGTCTACGGATGCTGTCATGGAAAAACCCGAAGCATCGTAGATGACACTCTTCACGGCAACCTTTACACGGGAGTCTTCCTCGGAGTCAAGCTCCACGAAGTGAGGCAGTTTACAGCTCAGCTCCTCGAAATAGAAGCCCTGCCATTCGTTGTATGCCTTCTCGTTCTTTCCCGGGTCGCCCGAAAGGCCGAGCTTACCGTCGTACTTATAACCCTCGGGGAACTTTATACCGGCCGGGGTCCTTCTCTTTGAACGGTCGAGCACAATACCCACTGAGTCGCCCACGGCACTGAATGTAAAGCCTGGAGCACTTGCAACCTGGAAGGGATCCATCCTCACCGTCGCGAACCAGTCCTCGGCATCGGCAATAAATGCCGTGAGGGTTATTTCGGGGTGTACCGACGGGTCAAGAGCGGCCTTGCCGTTGTCCTTTATAAGCTCGTCGCTCGGCAGGTTCATACTTATGCTTGCGCAAAGTTCGTGGAACTTGCCATCTTTCCACGAGATGAAGCAGCCGTCGGTAGCCTTGCTGTAGTCTTGATTGGATGGAGCATTGAATGTGAACGTGAAGTCCGATTCAGGATCCTTCACCTTGAAACTCTTAACCAAGCCAAGCGAGCCGCTTTGGGGCAAGAAGCTCTCGGGCGAGGTGCTAAGCTTGCGGGCTGCAAATATCAATATCTCGCTCTCTATTGCTTCACACTCGGGCAGCACGAACTCGCCTATGAGGTCGAGGTTGGCACTCTCGGGCAGGAACTCCATCTGAGCAAGCTGTATTGTTGCCGGGCACTCCATATCCTTGTCCATAGGCACAGAAAGACCGATAGGCAGAGTGACAATTGCCGCAGAGTCGACCTTGGCCAATGTCTGCATTGCATTGCCTACCACATAGTTGTAGAAAGCACCCACTCCACTCTCTTTCAGAAGCGCCTCAACCTTGGCCTCTGCATTGATGGAATCGCTCTTCGCAAGTTCTTTCACAAAGTTCTCCTCGAAGAGGTCGAGCGGTACGTGTGCACTCTTTTCGGTTATGGTTTTTACACCGTTCTTCACTACGCGTTTGATTGATGCATCGACATATATACTGTCAAACTCAACTGCAACACGCACAGGAACCTGCATCATAGTAGTATGCACGTGTCCTTTACCCTTGAAGCACTCGTACCCCTTCTCCTTCAGTTCCTTGTCCTTTATCTCAACCTTCTTGGCCTCGGTAAGCGTGAGGCGGTATTCTCCTATCCAAAGGTCACGCAATGCCGGTTGGAAAACGGTATCGCACACCGAGACACTGTCGACCTTATAAACCGATGGGGTTTCCTTATCTTCGATAATCTTGCGCCATACAAGAGCCGTTACCTTGTTGTCACCCTCCTTCATCTTTATCTCGGTGGGGTCGGGCTTCTCGGGGAATATGACACCTGTAGTGTCGGTCTCGAAGAGCGGAGCGCCATAGCTGTACATATCGTGTCCGCACAGGCCGTTCAAACGCGCCGCAGAGATTTTCAGTTTCTCATCGGGCTTCACTGTTATGACACTGTCGGGCTTGCTTATGAAGAAACGGTCGTTATATGTCAGTCGAAGACCCACCTTCTGCTCCTTGGCAGTGACATTAAGCAGAGTCACCTCGAAGAGGTCACCCGGTTTCTCAAAATACTCATCGGGCTCGGGCTTGAACGTAGCGTCGGCCTTTGGAGCTACGGTCACCACAACCTCGGAGAAGTTCATTTTCCTGGCGTTGAAATCCGACTTGCCGCCTCCGAGCATAGAACGCACATTACGGTTCTTCTCCTCTGCCGATATGTTCTTGAGCGAGTCGGCGCTGTAGGCTATAACCTCTATCTGATTAAAAGACTGCAGGTTCACCACCTTGTTGATATCAGGGATGGCAGTCTCTTCGAAATTACCGTTCAGGCGCGCCTCGAAGCACTTTACGCTATCTGGCATTCCGCATATGGCATTGAGTTCATCCGATGTAAGTTTCTTCACCTCGTTAGGACCGAGCTTTATCGCCTTG
>CALBKR010000427.1 GCA_937896105.1 uncultured Bacteroidales bacterium | reverse complement strand
CCTGCGACCCCCTGGTCCCAAACCAGATGCGCTACCAACTGCGCTACACCCCGAAACTGTTGCTATTCTATTATCTCCAATTGCTTGAAGATTGGTACCATCACCTCCAACGCTCTGTCGATTTGCTCCTTTGTGTGCGTTGCCATCAACGAGAAACGTATCAAGGTATCTTGTGGAGAGCAAGCGGGAGGCACAACAGGGTTCACGAACACTCCTGCATCCCACAGCATCTTTGTCACAAGAAAGGTCTTGTCGGTATCGCGGATATAAATGGGGATGATAGGTGTCGATGTCTTGCCTATCTCAAATCCCAGGCCGCGAAAGTTGTCCAACGTGTAATTTGTTATCTTCCACAAGTTCTCAAGGCGTTCAGGCTCTTCCTGAATTATATGCAACGCCTCGAGTGCCGCAGCCGTCGCTGCCGGTGTGTTGCTTGCGCTGAAGATGTATGAACGCGAATTGTGGCGTATGTAGTTGATGACCTCCTTGTCACCTGCAACAAAACCGCCAATGGCCGCCAATGACTTGCTGAAGGTTCCCATCAGTAAATCGACCTCGTCGGTGAGACCGAAATGGTTGGCTGTGCCGCGCCCCTGATGGCCGAGAACACCCAAACCGTGTGCCTCGTCAACAAAGATGCTCGCGTTGTATTTATTCTTCAGGCGGACGATTTCGGGCAGGTTGGCAATATCGCCTTCCATACTGAAAACTCCGTCGACTACAATCATTTTAATTGTCTCGGGGTCGCAGGCCTGCAACTCTTTCTCGAGCCCTTGCATATCGTTGTGGCGATATTTGCGGACAGTAGAGAATGAAAGGCGGCGCCCGTCGACTATCGACGCGTGGTCGAGTTCATCGCAGATGATTGTGTCCTTACGTCCCGTTATACAGGAGAGGACACCCAGGTTCACCTGAAAACCTGTCGAGTAGACAAGCGCTTCGTCCTTGCCGACGAACTGCGCGAGCTCGTTCTCGAGTTGAAGGTGGATATCCACCGTTCCGTTAAGGAAGCGCGAACCGGCACAGCCTGTGCCATACTTGCGTGTTGCTGCAATGGCCGCCTCCTTTATACGCGGGTGGTTCGTCAAGCCCATATATGAATTGGAGCCGAACATCAGCACCTTTTTGCCACTCATCATCACCTCGGTATCCTGCTCACTCTCTATGCAACGGAAATAGGGATATACACCCATCTCCATAAAGCGTTGCGGCAAATTATATTTCGCGTATTTTTCCTTTAACAATCCCATAACATTGAAGATTTATGGAGTCATCATCTTGAAAACCGGACTGCAAAGATAAGTTTTTTTTTTGACTTTTCAATATTTTCGTTACAAAAATTCAGAAAAAGAAGAGGAGCATTACCGAAATGCCCCTCTTAATACTACAATCTTATTTAAAAAAGTTTGAATTTCTTTTTCTTTTTACCACCATCAAGATACGAATATCCATAGCTCGAATAGCGGTTACTACCGCGTGAGCCATAGCTCTTACCCTCGAGATTCTCTCCATTGACAACAATTGTCACATTCTCAAGTTTCTTTTCTTCAATAAGAGACCTTACAAACTCGGCATCTGCCTTGTGTGTACATCCAAGACGAACAACATAAGCAACAGTATCGGCTACACGACTGACAATCAACGAATCGGCCACCAAGCCTACAGGTGCGGCGTCAAGGATTATGTAATCATATTTCTCACGAAGATATTTGATCGCCGTGTCCAGATTGCTACCTGAAAGCAATTCTGCCGGATTAGGAGGCACAATGCCGGCCGGCAAAAGGTCAAGGCCATCAACGACATTCGATGGAATAATCAGACTATCGAGCATCGCCACCTCATTCTCCGGAGCTGACAAATAGCTTGTGAGACCATTCATTTTTTGACTGAAGTTGAACACCTCGGCCAAACGTGGACGACGGATATCACACCCCACCAAAAGTACCTTCTTACCCAAAAGCACAGTGCTGACCGCAAGATTAGAAGCCACAAAAGTCTTGCCTTCGCCCGAAACTGTAGATGTAAACAATATAACCTTACCCTGCATTCTCTTCATAACGAACTGTAGATTTGTTCGCAATGTACGGAAAGCCTCGGCCATCACATCATTCTTATTCTTTTCTACCACAATCGGTTTAGACAAGGACTTCTTGATTCCGTTACGTACTTTCTTAACTGGTATAGAACCGACAAAAGGAACATCGAGTGCCTCCTGCACCTCCTCTACAGTGCCGAACTTATTCCTCATCTTAACACGGATGTATATGAACACCACAGGCAAAACAATTGCCATAAACAGCGCTATTAAATACACCATACGCTTGTTGGGTGACACAAGACCTGCACAATAGGGGGCATCGATACAACTCAAGTTATCGGAAGTAACCTCGATGCTCAAAAGCGTCTCCTCGTATTTCTGCAACAGCATCACATACAAATCGGATTTGATTGTACACTCACGGGTGATACTCAATAATTTGCGTTCAACCTCAGGAGACATCTCGAAACGGCCGGTATATTTATCGGCAAGAATTGCTACCGACTTGCGCTCAATGGCCAAAGACTGGTCAAGTGCTTTCAAAGCCGCGCGCAAATCATCTTGCATTGCACTTACAATGGCTGTGGCATTCTTTAGCGCAGGGTTATCTTCTGTTGCAGACTGCAACAGAGCCTTGCGCTCAATAACCTTCTGGTTATAGTTGTTTATAAGAGCAACAAGCGAAGGATCGAGATTTACACCAAACGAAGCCGGCATAACCTGCATATCATTCTGAGGATTGTTGACAAATTCGTTTAGATATTTCGAAGCCTCAATCTTCAAATCAATCTCCTCAAGCAATTTCAGGTACTCTGCTTTCTGTTTGCTGACCTGGGCGACATCGAGCTTCGGGTCAATAAGTTCATTCTGCTTCTTATATGCCGCAAGGCTTCCCTCCATCTCCTCGAGTTCCACCTTTAAGACCTCCAGGCGGTTAGATATAAATTCCTCGGTACGGCGTGCCACCTGTCGCTTGTTTTCGTTGGTGACATCGTTGAAACTCTTCATTACAGAATTCAAGAAAGCCACACCCTCGGATGGCGCAGGCGTATTATATGACATCACCGCAACAGAGGCCGTCTTTGATAACGGCGATATAGACAAAGAAGCCTTATATTTAGCAGCAACCGCATCCACCGGGGATATTACAGCCTCAAAGTTACCGGCTGACAACTCAACATCCCCATTACGACCGATTGTTATTTCGCCAATAGATGTCGAAAGCACATAAGGGAAAGAGGAGAGAATAATTGCAGACTTCGCCTCGCTGCCGCAACTATATGACAATGTAGACTTTCCACTCCCATCGGTAGATATATTCAAATAGACTGTTTCTTGCAAACGAGACAAGTTTTCCACATCAAGCGAAACCAATAAAGGAGAATCATCACGTACAACACGTTTTCCGTTCAACAGATATTTAAGATAGAGTTCGGAATCGATGACTGCACCACGAACAACCGACATCGAGGACATAAGTTCAATCTCATTCTCCACATTCGATGTTTTGGTTTCCATTCCGAAATCGGCAAGCATATCAGCCGGCGAAACGACAGAACCACCCTTTTCACTATCCTGCAAAAGAACTTTTGCCGTAACATTGTAAATGGGAGTTGCACGGCGCAAATAGACGAAAGCAAGCGCCAGACAAACCACAATCGACAATACAAAGAGTTTCCAATAGGCACGAAGATATGTAAGCGCTTTGCGTATGCTGAAGCCTCCCTCTTCCTTCTCGTTGCCGATGTTCATATTTTCATTTTCTTGCATAATCCTTTATTTTAATATATTATACAATAGCGATGTCAAAGAAATAAAAATCGATGTACCCGAGAACCAAAGCGAGGTACTTGAGCCGATATCGGAGTTCCTTGCCTTTGATTTATTGGGAGTAACATACACTACATCATTCTGCTGAAGATAGTAATAAGGCGAATTAAGAATAGAAGCATCGTTCAAGTCCAACTCCACAATCTCCTTCGTACCGGCATTATTCTCACGGATGACCTTTACATTATCGCGCTGGCCATAGATAGTCAAATCCTTGGCCAAAGCCAAAGCTTCGAAAATGTTAACCTTGCCGTTTCTCACCGTATATGTACCTGGAGCTGTTACTTCACCAAGAACTGAGACTTTGAAATTGGAAAAACGGACTGCTACGACAGGGATAGACGAGAAAGCCCCTTTCACTTTATCAAAGACCAATTGCTCCACCTCTCTCAAGGTTAACCCCGCAACATTCACTTTGCCAATATTGGGAATCACGACATTACCATCCACATCAACCAAATAATCATACATCATAGGTTGCGACTGCAAATAATTTCCGCGAGAGTTATCAGAGGGTGCCACCAAATTATACGACAAGGAAGAGATCGGATTCTCGGGATTTGTCACAACTATACTCAACAAATCATAAGGTTGCACCCTCGGCTCATAAGCCGTAAGTGTATGCTCCATTTCGCCCCACTCCCTGCTGTTCTGCAAATAAGGCACCTTCTTGTACGATGCACAGGATGCCAAAAACACAAGCGCAAGAAGAGAGATTAAGGCAATGTTCTTTTTTTGCAACTTTCTCATTTCTTTATCATTAAATAATTTATTGTCTACTAATATCGGCGTCGGGGATACATCAATTATGCGAATGTACCATCCGCGCCATACTATACACCATTAATTATGCAAAGATATGAAACATTTGTCATTACACACCATCTTTTTACAAAAAAAAAGCATTTAGCGCAAAATCAGTCACAAATTTGAATTTTTGTTTCCATTATTGTATTTTTGCAGAAACAGATAAACGATATGGGAACAATGGGAAAAGGCAAAAAGAAGAGGCTGAAAATCGCAATTACCGCACTGATTATTGCAACAGTCGCATATTTCGCCTGCACATACGGCTACGAGTACTACACTATAAAGATACAAAAAGTAGAATTAAAAGAGACAGCATACATATACATAACCCCTGACGACAATGCTGCATCCGTCATCAGGAAAATAAAAGAGGTTGCCCCAAAAGCACAGACCAAAGGGTTTGAGAGACTCGCCAACCACAACAATTTCGACAGCCGCAAACGCAGCGGCAAATATGCGATAAAGGACGGAGACACAATGAGCGACATATACAACAGGATTGTAAGCAGACAGCAGACACCTGTTAAGGTTACCGTCCCGTCGACAAGAAACACAAAACAGGCAATAGGCATTATAAGCAGCCAGTTGATGGCCGATTCCGCTGAACTTGCAGAATACACACACCCCACAGCCTTGTCGTGCTTCGGGTACAATGAGAAAACAGCACCGGCATTCTTCCTTCCTGACACATATGAAGTCTATTGGGACATTTCTGCCGAGGATTTCTTTGAAAAGTTGGCTGGTTGGAACCGGCAATACTGGAACGAAGAACGCAAGAGCAAGGCAAAAGCAGCCGGCCTGACACCGGCAGAGGTTTGCACACTCGCATCCATTGTAGACGAAGAGACCACTAATATCGAGGAGATGCCGACCGTTGCAGGGCTATACATAAACCGGTTGAACCGCGGGATGCTGCTACAGGCCGACCCAACGGTAAAATATGCATTGGGCGACCCCACACGCAAGCGCATTCTAAAAGAAGACCTCGAAATAAATTCGCCCTACAACACCTACAAGAACAAAGGGTTGCCCCCCGGTCCCATACGCATACCCACCAAACAGGCAATAGAGAGCGTGCTCAACTATAAGAAGCACGATTACTTATATATGTGTGCCAAGGAAGATTTTTCGGGCACACACAATTTCGCCAAGACACTCAGCGAACACAACTCAAACGCAAAGCGCTACCAAAATGCACTAAACAAGCTAAACATAAATAAATAACATTTGAGTAGGCGAGTTTTGCAGCGGACAGTCACGCGAAGCACAGACGAAGTTTGTGCCGCGTGGGGCGCGAAAAGCAAAACGAGCCAACGCAACAAAATACCAAAATGCGCTTAACAAGCTAAACATAAAGAAATAACAAGGCTAAATTTCAAAAGAGCAAAGAAGCGCTTTGCGTTTGCGTCGGCGAGATTTGCAGCGGACAGTCACGCGAAGCACAGACTGCATTAAAAAACAGATATGAATACCATTAAAAGCATCTTAGTCAGCCTCATCATCACCACAGCAACAATTGTTGCGGCACAGGACAATACACAAGCACTCATCCCCTACCCCAACCACATCGAACAGTGCAACAACGGCAAGACATTCCGTTTCAACAGTTCCACGACTATCAGCACAAACCTGCCAAACGACGCGTTTGTCATAAAAGAGCTGCAACGCATCACCAAAAAGCGTTTAGGGCTATCACCCATAATCGACAACAGCTACAGGAAAAACATCATCAGCTTAAAAGTCGACAGCACAATAACAGGACGCGAGCACTACATTCTCGAAGTCGACAAAAATGGTGTATTCATAAAAGGAGCCACGCAAGGAGCGCTTTTCCTCGCATTGCAGACACTCGATCAGCTGCTTATGGGAGATGTGCTGAACACCGCCGAAAAAAGAATCGCTTTCATACACATCGACGACACTCCACGCTACGCATACCGCGCAATTATGCTTGACCCGGCACGGCATTTCCTGCCGGTGAAGGATGTAAAACTGTTCATAGACCAGATGGCACGCTTTAAATTCAATGTGTTACAGTTGCACCTCACCGACGACCAGGGATGGCGTATTGAAATAAAGAGCCACCCGGAACTTACAGCCACAGGCGCTTTCCGCAACCCGAACGGTGGCGACCAAGGCCCCGACAATGGCTTTTACACACAGGATGACATAAAGAAGATTATAGCCTACGCTGCCGACAGGAATATCGAAGTTGTTCCGGAACTTGATATTCCGGGGCACTCTGTAGCCATACTCGCAGCACACCCGCAACTTGGATGCACATTCCGCCATAACGACACAAAAAAGCTCGGTACAACTACAAATATGATGCTTTGCGCAAGCAATGATGATGTATATGCCATATACAGCGATATCATAGCAGAGGTAGCAGCACTCTTCCCCTCCAAACATATACACCTTGGCGGCGACGAAGCCGCCGTGAAGGAGAATTGGGCAAAATGCCCCGACTGCCTTGCAATGATGGAGAGGCTCGGATATGACAAGCCATCACAGCTGATGATTCCATTCTTCGACAAGATACTCGACATCGTTCGCGCTAACGGCAAAGAGGCTATATTGTGGTGCGAACTCGACAATATGTGGCCGCCTGCAAACGACTACCTCTTCCCATATCCTGCCGATGTGACGCTTGTCACCTGGCGCAATGCCCTGACGCCCAAATGCATAGAGCTAACACGCAAACACGGACACAATCTCATTATGGCACCTGGCGAGCACGCCTATCTCGATTATCCGCAGTACCCCGGCGACCTTCCCGAATACAACAACTGGGGAACGCCTGTGACCACCCTTGAACAGAGCTACAGGCTCGACCCCGGCTACGGGCTTCCGACCGAGGAGCAGGCACACATACAAGGTGTGATGGCTACACTGTGGGCAGAGGCTATCAGAGACATAAACAGGGTAACATATATGGCATTTCCACGCGCAATGGCAATTGCCGAGGCCGGCTGGAGCAATATGCCGCAACGCTCTTGGGAGAGTTTCAAGCAACGCATATACCCGAACATCACCGATATGATGAAGGATGGTATATCTGTACGTGTTCCGTTTGAAATAGTCGACAGAAAGCACAAATAACCCTGTTCCAACACAGCATAAAGCCCCTTTCCACTAAAAATAACCAGACATTTTGACAAATAAACCGCCAAAATGTCAGTAAAAACATCGTTGGTCTGTTATTTGTTCTATCCTTGACGAAAGGAGATTACAAATATGGATTTCAACAAATTTACAATCAAGGCCCAAGAGGCCATTCAAGAGGCAGTAAACCAAGTACAGCAGAATGGACAGCAGGCAATTGAGCCGCTACACATTATGTATGGCATCATAAAGGGCAGCGAGCATATTGCATCGTTCTTGTTGCAGAAAGCCGGAGCAAATTTTGAGAACATAAAAAACGAGATTGAAAAGGCAATACGCACACTGCCCAAAGTCAGCGGCGGAGAGCCATACCTGAGCCGCGAGAGCAACCAAGTAATTACAAAGGCGCAGGAGCTTGCCAAACAAATGGGGGACGAGTTCGTATCGGTAGAGCCGCTGATTATCGCACTGCTCGAGGTAAACAGCAATGTCTCAAAAATTCTGAAGGCAAACGGAGTGACAAAAGCTGAGCTTGAAAAAGCGATAGCCGAATTGCGCCAAGGCTCAAAGGTGACATCACAATCGGCCGAGGAGAGCTATCAGGCGCTAAGCAAATATGCCATAAACCTTAACGAAGCTGCAAAAGCGGGCAAGCTCGACCCCGTAATCGGGCGCGACGAAGAGATACGCCGAATACTGCAGATACTGAGCCGTCGCACCAAGAACAACCCAATTCTGATAGGCGAACCCGGAACGGGAAAGACTGCTATCGTCGAAGGACTCGCACACCGCATTGTACGCGGCGATGTCCCCGACAATTTGCGCGACAAACAGGTCTATTCACTCGATATGGGCGCACTCATAGCCGGCGCAAAATATAAGGGAGAATTCGAGGAACGACTGAAAGCCGTTATCGGCGAAGTGACAAAAGCCGAAGGGCGCATCATTCTGTTCATCGACGAGATACACACCCTTGTAGGCGCCGGAAAGAGCGAGGGAGCAATGGACGCAGCCAATATTCTGAAACCGGCATTGGCGCGTGGTGAACTGCGCTCAATTGGCGCCACCACCCTCGATGAATACCAAAAATATTTTGAGAAGGA
>CALBKR010000426.1 GCA_937896105.1 uncultured Bacteroidales bacterium | reverse complement strand
CTACATCGCTGTGGATTTGGGCGAGAACAATACACTTTCGCGCTTTGTGTTCAGCCACACAACACGTTCGGGTGCTCAAAACGACTTCCCCAAGAGCGTCGATGTTTATGGCAGTGACGATAATGTTACATATAAGTATTTGGGCTCGGCATCGGATATGCCCCAGTCGGCAGGTTCTTTCTGGCAGTTCGACGGTATGATTATCTCTTCTCACCGCTACTTGCGCTTCAATATGCATGCAAACCGCGGCTATTGGCATATGGCAGAATTTGATATTATGCCTGTTACCGGCTTCACTGCAACCGTGAACGACACATACAGTGCTACTGTAAATGCAGCAACAGTAACCACCGCTATGGAGGCTCTGTATAATGGCAAGGGCGTAGCGCTCAGTATCTCTCCCGAAAAAGAGGATATTGATAATAGTCTTGAGGCATTGCAAAATGCTTATAAAGCACTTTATGCCGAGTATGAAACCACAATCAACGTACGTAAGCAAGCACTTGCGCAGCTTGCAGAGAGTACACAAGAGCTTATAGACCAAGCCGGAAGGGTGGAGTTCGGTTCAAATATCACTAAACTTGAACTTACAACCGAGAATCTCTATTGTAATGACCCGCATATACATACAAATACCAACCACGCCGACCACAGTGTGAATTATGTTGAGAAACTCACAGATGGAGATGTTACAACTTTCTTGCATACGGATTATGGAGACACAAATACCGGTGTACTACCGCACTATCTTCGTGTGGATTTAGGTGAGAATTCAACCGTCAAGAGCTTTATGTTCAACTATACTACCCGTGACAATGGTAACAACTGTCCCTCAACCATTGTAATAGAGGGTTGCAATGAGCCCGAAGGAACATATACCCTAATAAAAACTCTTACCGCAGATACCGACAATCTCCCCAACCCCGAAGGAAATGCAAACGGTGGTGTTGCCGCGGCTTTTGAATCGTCGGTAATACCAATGGGTTACGCATACAGGTACGTTCGTTTTAAAGTAACAAGTACCGAAGGTGGTTCAAGTGCAACATTCTTTGTTATGTCGGAATTTGGTTTCAGTACCGTAGAGGATGAAATAATAGTGAATCCTGCATACAAGAGTGTTGTTTCAGAGGATTTGTTGCTCTCGAGCGTGCATTCCACAAATTCATCGGCAGCAATGAGCACCAACATTCTTGTTACAAGCGTTCCTTTGCTTGATGCACAGATTGCCGGCCAGCAGATTGTATATGACAAGTTAAATGAGGCTATGCAGAAACTCGCTTGCGACAAGAGTGCGCTTGAAGAGCTTATTAATGCTACCGAAGCATTGAAGAGCCAGCTGTATAAGCATACATATACACAGGGCAGTGCACTCGCATTGCAAGCCGATAATGCAGAGCAAGCTAATTACCTCTATTGCAATGCGTCGGAGAGCAATTCTGAGTATGGTACTGACAACAAGGGTGTTGCAGCACTGCTTGACAGTGATGAAACAAACTACTTGCATACCGAGTGGAACGGTGACCAGTCGGCCGATGGTCTCGACCACTACTTGCGTGTGGATTTGGGCGAAGATGGCAAGTTGAGCGACTTTGTATTCAGCTACAAATCTGCTCGCGATTTGCCTAGGACTTTCGTCGTGGAGGGTTGCAATACAGCCGATGGCGAGTATGAAAGAATAGGATTGTATGTTGGTGCGAACACCACAAACACCCTTATTACATCGGGTCTCCTTGGCAACGGAAATGAGTACCGCTATCTGCGCTTCAGAGTAATTGCGACACAAAGCAATAAAAAGGATAATAGTGGATATCACCGTTTCTTTGTGTTGAATGATTTCGATGTTTACCCTGTTAGCAATATTGTTGCAACAAATGAACTTAAAGATGAATATGCATCTGCCATCTACATTTATACCACAACAGACCTTGTTACTGAGGTAACCGATGGTATAACACAAGCACAGGGCGTTGTGGATGATGCTTCTGTAAACCAAGGAGCAGTAAATGCCGAAATCGAGTCATTGCAGGCTGTTTATGATAAGCTTGCCGAGGCTTTGAGGTATGCAAATGCTCCCGTTGAGATTACAACCGATGAGGCTAATCCTGTTCTCTACAATATTATAAGCAAGCGTGCCGATGATGGCAGCAAAGTACTGCAATATTGCGAGTTCGATGCTGAAAACCCAAAAACGGTATCGGTTTCAGTCAAAGCTGCTAACAGCAGTTATCAGGCTTGGTACTTTATGGAGAGTGTAAATGGATACTACTTCATCAAGCCGTTCAACGGTGATGGTAAGGTGCTTGGTGCCGATAATACTGGCGATGGCGATACAAAGGTATGGGCTGTTGCAGAGGATGAAAAGAGCTACGATGAGTGGAATTTTGTGGCACGCACCAATGGTTACTACAATATACAGGCATACGACTGCAGCAACTACTTCAGTAATAAGGGCGGTGTGGACTTTAAGATGGGTTTCTGGAGTAGTTCTCCCGAAAGTGATGGCGGCTCACTCTTCAAGTTCGTTAAGGCTACATTTGAGAACGAAAATGCCCGCTACTACCAGTTGAGCGATTTTGAGAATACTCTCGAATACCGGACAGCCGATACTCCCGAGGGTGAAATGGTTGGCGCATTTGTTAATGGTTCCGTGTACAGCGAGGCATACACTGCTGCAAGCACTCTGATTACAGCCGGCTACACAAGCGATGCAACGGCGTGTCGCGAGGCATATACCGCACTGCGCACAGCAAGCGAGAATCTTGAAGAGATTGTAATAGAGGAGGGCAAATACTACAGAATAGACATAACTCCGGGATTGACTGATAACCGTGCCGGTGCATCGATGTGTATCGATGATAACGGTAAACTTGCTTGGGGTGAGTTCGTTGATGCAGATGCCCGTTTCTACTTCACGTTCGAGCATGATGCTGGGGGTAACCTTTATATGAGGAACCTGCACACTGCAACATATCTTGATGAGGCACTTGGCAATAGTACAAACATACAGGTGGGCGCAGATGCTGAAACAATTACAGATGCCGGCTCAAACGTGGTCGCGAAGTCTGTTGCTATAAACACCCTTGGTACGAGTGGCGATGCTGTAGTTGTCGGTATTACCCCCAACGGCGGTGCAATGCTTAACTGCAAGTTGGAAGAAAAAATTATTGTGGCATATGATAATACGGCTGTCAATAAGGCTTCGGCATGGGTTATTACAGAGGTTGACGAGATTTCAGGTGTAATGGAAAATGTTGTACATGGCGTTTCGCTTGGTGCAGACGAGAGCGGTAGCGGCAAGGCTTATTCAACTCTTTATCTTGGCTACAATGCGACGATACCTGAAGGTGTGACAGCTTCGGTCGTGACCGAAATAAACGAAATCGGCCAGCTTGTGATGGAGGAGGTTACCGGGGATATTCTCCCTGCTAAAACTGCAGTAGTGTTGAGCGGCGAAAATGCAGGCGGTGCAGAGTTTAAGTACGCTGATGGTGAACCAAGCTTCAGCACCGAGGATAATATCCTCAAAGGAACATCTTATACCAAGCTTGAGAACTGCGGTAATAGCCATAATATTTATATGCTTGGCAAGAAGAGCGGCCGTGTTGCGTTCTATCGTGCATACGAGAACCGCAATGCAAGTGGCGACAAGGTAACAGTAAATGGAACTACAAACCATAACGAGAGCGGTTATGTCCAGTGCAACGCCAACAAGGCCTATTTGATGGTTCCCGAGGAGAATGCCCAGGCTGCTGCTGCGATGTTCAGTTTCTTTATGGGCGGAAACACAACCGACCTTGAGAGCATAAATGCCGTTGCCGACACGTATGATAATGTATATGACCTGCAAGGCCGTAAACAGACCGAGATAACCGAACCGGGTATGTATATTGTCGGTGGTAAAAAGGTTTTGGTCAAGTAATTGACCAAAAGCTCGAGAATGCCGGCAGCAATAGGTCAAGCGTAGAACCCCTTAGTCACTACGTGACAGCCAACTCCTCCCCTTGTAGGGGAGGTGCCGTAGGCGGAGGGGTATAAACAGGGGAGCAATATAAGTGGCGCCGTGCGGGTTGCGAAAGGCGAAGGCTGTCAAGGTTTTAAAAGTAATAACGAGCAGCTCGACAACATAAGCAGTGATAGACCGCCTGTGGAATTAGAAACTATGAAAAGAACTATGATGAAAAAGAAAGAATATATACAACCGGTCTCAGAACTCATTGAGATAGGAGTGTTGAATGTGCTTGCATTGAGCAAGGATGATGAACAGATGGACAGCGACGGCCAGATGAGTAAAGAAAACGACCGTATCGGCGGTGACTGGGAGAATATCTGGGGCGATATGTAATTGCCGCAGATAGTTGCCGCCTGCCTTGTTGCTCTGGCTTTGTGCTTTGGTTGCAACATTAGTCTAGAGGGTGACTAAAAAGCAAATTTCTACGTTACGTTTGGCTTCAAAATCCTCATT
>CALBKR010000425.1 GCA_937896105.1 uncultured Bacteroidales bacterium | reverse complement strand
GGTTCTCCGTTGTCATTGGCACGCTCCAGGTCGCCGCGCTCGCCAAGGCGGTAGGCATAGCACACGTGGCGGGCATCGTAGTATTTTTTCTGATATGCCTCGATATGCTCCTTTACCTGTTCAATGGTAGTCACAGGTATTGCAAAAGCAAGGAACTTGCTGCGTTTCTCGGTGTAGATGGCCTCGCCCTGCTGTTCAATGGTCTTGTATATATCTTCTTCAAGCATATCAGCGGTTGTTTTTAAAATCTCTCATACACCCGGCAAGCGCCTTGGCACCCTCGAGCGGCATCGCGTTGTAGCACGATGCGCGGAAACCTCCCACCGTGCGGTGCCCCTTGATGGCCACCACGCCACGCGATGCGGCAAAGGCTGCAAATGACTCCTCGAGTGCCTCATATCCCGGTGCCATAACAAAATCTATATTCATAAAGGAGCGGTCATCGACAGCAGCCGTTCCTACAAAAAGCGGATTGTCATCGATTTCATCATACAACACCGCAGCACGTTCTGCGGCGCGGCGTTCCATCTCCCTTACACCACCCTGCTCCTTTACCCAGCGCAGGTTGCACAAGGCTGTGTATATGGGCAGTGTAGGCGGTGTGTTGAACATTGAGCCATTGGCGATGTGCACCCGGTAATCGAGAATCGACGGTATAGCACGGTCTACCTTACCAAGCGCACTCTCTCTGACAATCACAAACGAAAGCCCTGACTGGGCGAGGTTCTTCTGCGCACCGCCATAGATGCAGCTGTATTTTGAGACATCCACAGGACGCGAGAGAATATCGGATGACATATCGGCCACCAACGGCACCGGAGCATCGATATCCTTGCGCAGTTGCGTACCATAGATAGTGTTGTTCGATGTAATGTGCAGATAGCTGACATCGGCCGGCACCGTGAAATTTTTCGGGATGTAGCTGAATGCCTTGTCGGCCGACGATGCGACCTCGACCACCTCGCCGAACAGCCTTGCCTCCTTTATGGCCTTTGTAGACCAGGTGCCTGTGTTGAGATAGGCAGCCTTGACATTGAGGAGATTATATGGCACCATACAGAAATGCATACTGGCACCACCACCGAGGAACAGCACCTCGTAGCCCTGCGGCACATCGAGAAGCTCCTTGAGCAGTATGCGCGCCTCGTCGAGAATAGGCTTGAACTCGGCCGAACGATGACTAAGTTCCATCAGCGACAGCCCCATACCGTCATAGTCGAGCACGGCTGCAGCAGTCTGCTCCACCACCTCACGTGGCAGCATCGAAGGGCCTGCATTGAAATTGTATTTTTCCATTGTCACTATGCAACACTTTTTCGACCGCTAAATTAATAAAAAATGCGACATATAACAAAACAGCGACGAACTTATAGCGCCGCCGCTGTGTTTGAAACGGTAAATTATCACCGGATGGACAGGTTCAAAACATATATGCTCATACGTAACACCATCATTGCCCTGCTGGTGATTGCACTACTGCTGTATATACTTATATAAAGGTTCAATACGCTGCGTTTTGGTATTTCCTTGAAACATTTTTTCTTTTTCCATTGACAAGGGCTTTCTGATTTGCTATATTAGCGGAAGGAAACTGAATATCGTCAAAGAAGTGGTAATTCAGCAACCTTTATTTTTGTAACAAAGCATAGCTTTGCAAAAAAAATGTTATGAATGAAAATAATTTTGACTACGAAGAGTTTTTTATAAGCGAAAGCCAGGAAGAAATTGATAATGAGAGAAATAAAAAGCATGCATTAATGTCAATATTTCCTAAACTCTTAGGCTGTGTTGACCATACAAGATATGTACTGCTTAATAATGACAAAGAAAAACAGGAGAGCAATAGCGGAAGAACAGGAACAAGATATGTACAAACAAGTCACCTCACGGCTCCGGAGGATAATAGTAACCCTTTTAACTTTGACACAAAGGAGAATAAACAGCCGACAGGCGGCAATGATTGGTTTTGTTTGAATGAGCCTAAGTCACAAGCAAGCGGAGACACTATTGCTCAATTAGCAAACAGCAAACAACTGCGGGCAAGTAAAACAATAACAAAAACGGGTGCAAACAACCCTAAGATTGACAGTTCAAAGGCATATAGCCAACCAGACTATATCTGGAACACAAACAGGGAGCACAGCACTGGCATTGGCGCAAACATGGAGGAAGCCAATGATACAAAACTGAGTAAAGAGACATTAAAACTACGTTATTTCCCTACAGGAGAGGAGTACACACATCAAATAAATGAATTAAAAGCAAAATTGCCAAAAGGAGTGTTGAATGTATTGAACGAGTTAGGAACAGAAATCATCGTAGGACATGACCTGCACACACTTGATAAAGACAATGTAAGAACTGACAGAAACGGAATATACAATTTAAACAAAATTACAATAGACAGCAAGCATATCAATTTTGAAACACTGTTTGCAGAAGCCCTACATGCCGTACAGGATTATTTAGGAATATTGGGACACTCAAATGCCGAATTTCAAGAACATATAGCCAAAGACATATATTTCAGGCACATTGATGAGCCACATGCAATTTCCACCACTTGGGATGAAAATCAAAAGTTTAGCAATTTTATAAACAATAGTTTTACCAATGAGAACTATGATACAATAGACATAAATACATTTTCAACAGAAGTACTTAATCAA
The DNA here is from genome assembly GCA_937896105.1 of uncultured Bacteroidales bacterium. The sequence goes on along the minus strand of CALBKR010000425.1, from coordinate 2,599 downwards.
ATTGAAGATTTTAAAGAACGATACAAGGATTACCCCAAATACTCTTCGAACTTCAAGGATGATTTCAACTACAACTGGATTGACTTGTTCAACATTTTGGATATTCCTTTAAAAATCGAATAACAATGCTAAAAGAAGGATTTATATTACTATTCTGCTTATTGCAATACCCCATTTCGGGTTATGCAAACAACTCTTTTTGTACAGAAGCAAATGATAGCGTATACACATACGAGCATGTTGAATATAATGGGAATACCATCTGTTTCAGAAACTACAAAAATTCAGTGATGAACGCCTATGTCATAGAGTTGTGCAACGACTCAATATTGCCCGACGGGAAATTGGGCGCAATTGAATACAACTATGCCGTTTATGACTTTACAAATGACAGCACTGTAAAAGAAAATATTAATAAAATAAGGGCAATTGTAAAAGAAGCCTTGATTGAAAAAGGGTTTACATTACAAGTAAACATAAGTGGTTCCGGAAAAATTGTAGGAATAATATTCAACTACAAAACGAGATTAACTGAATTCTTTGAGGCAAAAGATATATTCAACATAACAAACGAGATAATGGAGAAAATCCAATTCATTCCACCGGAGAAATTCGGTTGCAATGCTATCAAGCTACAGGTACCTATTGTATCGCCCGCGTCCATTATTGACAAACAAAATTGCAAAGGCGATTCGTCACCATCGGCGAAACCGGCATCATAAGCAACTCGGTTATAAGCATTTTATTCACCTGCACCTTGCCGGCATTATCAGTGTCTTCACACCCTTTATCTTCTCGCCTTCGACCTTTTTCAACAGTGCACGCATACGGTTCAGCTTCACCGCAACGTATGAGTAATCGGGAAAGACAAGGATGGTGCCTATCTCATCGGGAGCAAGGCCGCCCTTCTTCATAAAGAAGCCTGCAAGGTCGCCTCGGCTCAATTTGTCGCGCTTGCCCTTGCCGACATACAGCACAGTCCACACAGGTGCAGGGGGCAGTACAGGACGCTTGGGCAGTTGATACTCCTCAAGTTCCGAGGGAACGAAATCGGGCAATTCCTTATTTTCGAAAGCCATCATATACACTGCACCGTCGGCCTCCCAACGGGCAGTGCGGCCATTGCGGTGTGTAAAGATGTCGGCCGAGAGGGCACGCTGGTAATGAACCACGTGCTTCACATCCTTTATATCAAGACCACGCGCTGCAAGGTCGGTGCTCACAAGGATATTCGAACAGCCGCTTGTGAAACGGTAAAGCGCAAGCTCGCGCTGTTTCTGCTCCATAGCACCGTTGTATGCTACACAGTGGAGCGATGCCTTTGTCAGGTATTTATAGACCTCGTCGACCGTTTCTCGGAAATTGCAGAAGACGATTGCCGGCTCACCGCCAAAGGAGCAGAGCAACGAGAAGAGTTTCTCGAGGCGTCTGTCCGGTGTCGTTGTTATGGTGTAGAATTTAGTGCGCAATGCCGGCTGTTCGCCTGCAGTGCGGAAATCGAGCCTCGACACTCCGCACCGGCAAACTGAGGAATCTCAGCGGTATCGGTAGCCGACAGTAGAAAACGGGATGTTACGGCCGGCAGCTTTTCGATGAGTTTGGACATCTCTTCCTGAAAGCCCATTTCAAGACACTTATCAAACTCATCTATAAGAAGATGAGTACATTTGCCTACAGCAAATGACGAATGGTTGAGATGGTCGAGCAAACGACCCGGTGTACCCACTATCACTGCCGGTGAAGCACCGCCAAGCGATGCCATCTCCTGCTCGAGCGGACGACCGCCATAGAACGCCGCCATCCGGAACGGTGTAGACATCGAACGCCACACCTCGAACACTTGCCTTGCAAGTTCACGCGTGGGCAACACCACCAACGCCTGCACATCATTGCACGATGGGTCGAGCCTCTCGAGCAGCGGCAGCAGGAATGCCAATGTCTTTCCTGTACCGGTAGGTGAAAGCAATACCATATCACCATTCACGCGACAATGCGCAATGGAAGCCTGCTGCATCGCATTGAGTTCTCTTATATCAAGCCTTGCCAATGCACTGCGCTGTATGTCATTAAGTTCCGTGCTCATCTGCATTCTATGTAATAACCTCGTTGATTGCGTATGTTCTCTAATTCCATCTTCAACCCGTTCACTATCGTTGGATATTCAGCGGCCACATTATTGCTCTCGTCAAATTCACCGTCTATACTCTTGAACAGCTGTGGCTGTGTCGAATAACCTGTCTCTATCTTAGGCCCCCAGGGCACCATTGCAGGGCCACCCTTAGGCTCGATATATTTCCACCCGAACATTATGAGCGAAAGCGTGTGGTTTGCAGCCATTTCCACTGCAAAATGGCGACCGCCGTCATCGGCACCGAGCCAAGTGTTTTTCTCTATCGGTGTTCCATCGGGTGAAAGGCGTTTTCCGCCGCTTACACCTGTTATGCTTGCCATAACATCGAGGAAATCTATCTGTGACACAAGCCCTGTCCTCACCCCACTCTCTTTTATCCTTGCCGGCCAATGCACAATGAAAGGCACACGCGTTCCACCCTCGAAGGTGCTGTACTTGCCGCCACGCAGGCCGCCGGTAGGCGAGTGG
>CALBKR010000424.1 GCA_937896105.1 uncultured Bacteroidales bacterium | reverse complement strand
GAAATCGGATTATGAAATATAATAGAATGGTATTATGAAAAAGACAATATATATAATGATGGCACTCTTGCTTGCCACAAATGCCTATGCTCAGGTCGTAGACCAGGATAAGTTGCAGAAATTCATTGACGAGCTCAAAGCCCTGAAGGGCGAGCATGTGGAATGTGAGAGCCAGAATTACAACATCGAGTTCCCAGAAGGACTTATGAATTTCAAATTCAACGGCGAGGATTGCGAGCTTATCGGCGTCACCGCCTCGGACACTACTTTCTGTTGCATCTCTACAACATCGCAAGACGAAATAGGATATAATCTCATCAAGGGGCTGCTTTACAAATATTACGATGAAGAGTCGGAGGATATTTTCGGTATCCCGCTTATGGCATGCCAACGCGAAGATGGAGAACAAGAGTCCATTTTTGTATGCGAAGGTCACACGTTGCTTGTAAGAGATAGCGGCGATGATGTCATGATTCTTTATGCAACCATGAATATTATGGAGAGAGTGCAGGATGCGATGCGCTCGGTGATGGAGATGACCACTGAAGATTTTGTTGATGTTGATATGTTCGGAGGAATGGACTTCGGGGTACATACAAATATGCATGCACTTAGCAGGCACCCCGATAATCCTTATTGCCCGAGTGCCGACGGCGAGTCGATAATGGCGCTCGCACGAAAGATTTTCAAGGACAATACAGAACTGCTTGAAAGCAGGCTTGCCAAGGCTGAAAGCGAAGAAGAACGCGAAGAACTGACTGAGGAGATTGCAGCATTCAAGGAGGAAGCAAAAGAGAATCTCGATGACCTTGAGAAGGAACTTGAGGAACTTGATGTGCCCTCGTTCATTGAAATAATACCTGGCAGCGATGAGTACTATGTGGCAATACCCCTTGTACCTGCTCACTTGAAGGAGAAACAGAAAGCATACGCAGCAAAGGGTATATACGATTGGATAAACATGTATTACAGTTTCAGAGCTGGGTGCAAGTTTGGCCTCACCGATATTATCTCGTGCATAATAACCCCGAAGGATGTTGCAAAGCAGTATGTCTTCAGGCACTATCCGCGTAATAGGTGGTACGACGACGGTTTCACGCCCGAATACAAGGAGATAGCTGCAACAGAATATCAGGGCAGTATGCCCGCCGTGCTTTACAGCTTCTCGCAGAACGCAAACGGGTACAATGAGATGTTGAGGGAATTCGGCGACTTATTCCGTCGCAAGCCGGGCGAAAAGGTGATGGGGCTCGAAGTAACACAAAACAGCGAGAACAACGGAAAGCGCTTTGTCCAGCTATGGGGAGAAGGCGGCATACTTATGTGCCTCTATGATTCTCCTGCCGACAGATATTGCCACATGAGCATTATAGTTGGCGGTGTTAGCGGCTTTGAGCAGGCTGTGAATGAATATTGCTTCGGTGGCGAGAAGGATTTTGCAAAGAAATGCAACATCGTAATCAACAGCGACCTCAGCAATAACTCATACGGTATTCACTTTGTCTACGATGAATATTTCTATGCAGGCAAGTCGCACAAGAACGGTGTGCACATAGATTTTGGCTATGCAAGGAATTTCTTGGAATAGAGTACAGAGTACAGATAACAGAGTACAGATAACAGAGTACAGAGTACAGAGTACAATAATCGCGTACCTGTCATCCCGACAGAGCGAAGCGACGAGGGATCTCTCCTAATTACATTCGTCGAGATGACATTCTCTTGAATAACAAACTAAAAAACAATACAACAATGAAAAAGAAAATTTTACTGACACTGGTGCTTGCTGTTGCAGGCATAGTGTCTCTTGCAGCACAGACAACAGCGCTCGTTACCTACGACGGCGGTTACTTTGTAAAGAGCGGCGAGGAGTGGACAGAGTACCGCCCGGCCGACAAGGTGGAACCTTGGAACGAGTACAAGCAGTACAAGGAGGATGACAAGTTCTTTTATCTTGAGAGCAAGCGATGCAACGTTTCTGTTCCCAAACTATCGCACGACAAAATTTATGTCGACCGCAAGAAGAACGGCAACTGGGAGGTTGTATACAACACTTTGAACG
>CALBKR010000423.1 GCA_937896105.1 uncultured Bacteroidales bacterium | reverse complement strand
CGTTGTTTGTACCGAATGTAATGTCGGCGAGGTATGCCTTGCGGCGCTCGTCCGAGTTAGGGCGGTGCTTGTCGATGCAGTCCACGCTCAAGCCGTGGAACATATAAAGCGGTCCCATCCACTCCGAGTCACGTTTTGCAAGGTAGTCGTTCACTGTCACTACGTGAACGCCGTTGCCTGTGAGCGCGTTCAGGAACACCGGCAGGGTCGCTACGAGGGTTTTACCTTCACCGGTAGCCATCTCTGCAATCTTGCCCTTGTGCAACACTACACCGCCGAACAGCTGTACATCATAGTGTATCATATTCCATACAGTGTCGTTGCCGCCGGCCTGCCAGTGGTTCTTGTATATAGCCTTGTCGCCGTCGATGGTCACGAAATCGAATCTTGAGGCAAGCTCACGGTCGAAATCGGTTGCTGTTACCACAACCTCCTCGTTCTCGGCAAAACGGCGTGCGCTGTCCTTTACGATGGCGAATGCCTCGGGCAGAGCCTCGTCGAGAGCCTTGTCGAGCTTCTCGAGAACCTCCTTCTCCAATTTGTCAATTTGTGCAAAGATGGCTTCGCGCTTCTCGAGTTCGGTATCCTCGATGCTTGCCTTCAGGCTCTCTATCTTGGCGCGCTCCTCGGTAACCGTACCCTGTATCTTTGCCTTGAGTGCTGCCGATGCGGCGCGCAACTCATCGTTGCTCAAGGCCGTAACCTGCGGATAGGCGGCCTTTATCTTCTCGACCCAAGGCTGTATCTCGCGCATATCGCGGCTTGCCTTGTTTCCAAAAATCTTGCTGATAAAACTATTGAATCCCATATTTTTAAATTATTTTGTTCTGTCATTCTTTCCCGGACATCCCGTCCGGGCATTGAAATGCAAAGTTAGTGATAAAAAGTAAAATTCCTTATATAAAAAAAGAAAAATGTGCTTTCATCAATATATTTTACAAAAAATGTGCCACCATTATTTGTGTGTCAAATTGGCATACATTGCAAAAAATGTATATCTTCGCAAAAAATATCAAATTCTATGAAGAAGAAAATTTTCCTATTGCTTTTCACTCTTGTGCTTGTATCTGCAACCTATGCACAGAAAGTGTATGACGCACGCGATTTCGGCATTGTGCCGGGCACAGGCGAGGATATGACAGCCGCAGTGGCAAGTGCCATAGCGCGTATAAACTACGAACGTGACGGCAAGCCCTCGGTCCTGCGTTTCGAGAAGGGCGATTACGATTTTTACCACGACAAGGCCAATGTGCGTGAGCTGTATATCAGTAACCACGACCAGGATAATCCCAAGCGTGTGGCTGTGGTCATCGAGGATATGGAGAATTTTACCATAGACGGTGGCGGCGCAACCTTCAATATGAATGGCCGTATGCTGCCAATTGCAATGCTCGACTGTGAGAATTGCGCAATAAAGAATGTTTGCATTGACACCCGTGTTCCGCAGATTACTCAGGTCGAGGTTCTTGAGAACGATGTCGAGAACGGGTATATCACCTATCGCATAGCACCTTATGTCAACTACAAGATAGTCGACGGCCGTCTGGTCGCATACGGCGAGAACTGGGAAATCCATCCCTCCTGGGGAATAGCCTTCGAGGGCGATACAAAGCATCTTGTCTATAATACAAGTGACATAGCTCTTGGCACAAGCAATGTGCAGGAACTCTCTCCACGCGTGATAAAGGCTCCGTGGAGGGATGCGCGCCTTGTGCCCGGCACGGTCATAGCAATGCGCTCATATCAGCGTCCTACCCCCGGTATATTCCTCTATGGCAATGAAAATACTTTGCTCGAAAATATAACGGTTCATTATGCCGAGGGCATGGGACTTCTTGCCCAAGTGTGCGAGGATATCACTCTCCGTGGCTTCAATGTGGCAATCCGCGAGGGCAGCGGGCGCTATTTCACCACACAGGCCGATGCAACTCACTTCTCGGGCTGTAAGGGAAAGATTGTCTCTACAGGCGGCCTTTACGAGGGTATGATGGACGATGCCATCAACGTTCACGGTACATATCTGCGCATAGTTGAACGCGTTGACGACTATACTGTTGTGGGTCGTTATATGCACGGACAGTCATACGGTTTCTATTGGGGTGATGATGACGACAAGGTACAGTTCGTGAAGTCATCGACTATGGAACTTGCAGGAGAGAATGTCATTGAAGAGATTAAGCCATACAATAAAGAAGTCGTTGATGGTTGTCTGTCGAGTGACAGAGTTGTCTGGAATTTCAGACTCGACGGAACAAAGGAATTTATAATCCGTTTCAAGAAACCTGTTCCGTCCGATATCGCCAACGGCAACTATGGCGTGGAGAACCTTGAGTGGACTCCCGGCGTAACGT
>CALBKR010000422.1 GCA_937896105.1 uncultured Bacteroidales bacterium | reverse complement strand
GACCACAGTTTCGACCTGCCATACACACGCCTGCCACACCCCAAATACAACGGCAAGCGCATACCGGCGTATGATATGATAAAGCACTCGGTGAACATACACCGCGGATGCTTCGGCGGTTGTGCATTCTGCACCATTTCGGCACACCAGGGCAAGTTCATAGTGAACCGCAGTGAAGAGAGTATCCTGCGCGAGGTTAAAGAGATTACAAGGATGGAGGATTTCAAGGGGTATCTCTCGGACCTTGGCGGGCCGTCGGCAAATATGTATATGATGAAGGGGCGCAATGGCGAGCTGTGCTCAAAGTGTTCGCGCCCGTCGTGCATTCAGCCCAAGATATGCCCCAACCTGAACATTGACCATCGCCCCCTGCTCGAGCTGTACAAGAAGGTTGATGCGCTGCCTGGCGTGAAGAAGAGCTTCATCGGCAGTGGCGTGAGGTATGATATGCTGCTGCATAAAACGGGCGATAAGGAGCGCGATGAGGCAAGCTCGAGATATACCGAGGAACTTATCCGCAACCACGTCAGCGGGCGTCTGAAGGTGGCTCCGGAGCACACGAACGACAATGTGCTGAGGCTGATGCGCAAGCCCCCGTTCAGGCAGTTCCACGACTTCAAGCGCATATTCGACAGGATAAACAGCAGGTATAACCTGAAACAGCAGATTATACCCTATTTCATAAGCAGCCACCCTGGAAGCACCGTGGAGAGTATGGCGGAGCTGGCAGCGGAAACAAAACAACTGAATTTTCACCTTGAGCAGGTGCAGGATTTTACCCCCACCCCAATGACTATGGCTACAGAAATGTACTACACCGGTATAAACCCCGAAACGGGTGAGAAGGTGTATGTGGCACGCTCAATGAAGGATAAGGAGGCACAAAGAAGGTTCTTCTTCTGGTACAAGCCCGAGGAGCGCAAACAGATAGCACAGCTGCTCCACCGGATGGGAAGGAGTGACCTGATAAAGAAACTGGGGATTTGATATTCTGGAATACTGAATGCCAAAGCAACAGGCAATAAAAAAAGCATCCTTTAGGATGCTTTTTTTATTGCCATTACTCTGTTACCTCGAACTCCTCCTTGCCTACGCCACAAAGTGGACAAACATAATCATCGGGAAGATCCTCGAATGCAACACCTGGTTCAATGCCCTGCTCGGGATCACCAATCTCGGGGTCGTAAACCCACTGGCATACTGTACAAACATATTTTTTCATAACATTCCGGTTTTAATATTCAACAATAGAGGAAACATTTTGTTCGGCTTATATCCTTTCGGAGCAACTGCATCACATTTCCAATGCAAATATACGCCCTTTATTCCAAATTTGCAATGATTTCAGAATTAAATTTATGAATTTATATAAATTTTGCTATAAAGCGGGCTTTCTGCAGTAGAAGCTGCTGATGCGTTTAGGTTCATTATTTCAGATATTCATCGATTAGAAGCCTCATACCCTCCGAAGCTCCTTTTCTTATAACTGTTATACCACGATGGGTATTCGCATTCACCTCATTTGGGTCTATGAGGTATACAGGCACACCAGAGGGGACGTAATTCAGCAAGCCTGCCGCCGGGTATACATTGAGTGAGGTTCCGATAATGACAAAGGCATCGATGTCACCAAGAGCCGCAATGGCATCTTCAATGAGCGGAACTGCTTCACCGAACCATACGATGAAGGGACGCAATTGAGAGCCGTCTGGGGCAAGGTCTCCGATGTTGATGTCAGTATCGGGTGACGGCAATGTGATGACACTGCGCAAATCCTGCGGATTACGCGAAGAGCAGGCCTTCATAAGCTCTCCGTGGAGGTGGATGATATTGGTTGAGCCTGCACGTTCGTGGAGGTCGTCGACATTCTGCGTTACAACGGTTACATCGTAACGCTCCTCAAGCGATGCTACAAGCCTGTGACCCTCATTAGGCTCCACTGTGAGGAGTTCACGACGGCGCTTGTTGTAGAACTCGAGCACAAGAGCCGGGTTAGCCCTGTAGCCCTCCGGGGTTGCTACCTGCTCCACCGGATAGTTATCCCACAAGCCGCCACCGCCACGGAAGGTGCCCAGACCACTCTCTACACTCATACCGGCACCGGTCAATATTACTATCTTTCTCATATTATACTTAAATAAACAGACCGGAAAGTCACCCTTCCGGTCTGCTGCTGTTCATATTATTCACCATCCTCTGAAGGCAGGTTGCCTGTGGGTATATCATCGGGGTCAACCGGCTGCACCACCTCTCCCGGGAGCGGCAGATACCAGTTCGCCTCGTTAGACATCTTGTTGTAAAGTTCGGGATCAACCTGGAAATTCGCGTTGCGGTATGTTACATCGTTCTCGAATGCACGGCCGGCAACACGCTTTGCAAGGACATCCTTGTCTCCTGTAGCCTCGGCAAAACGGATAAGGTCGCCGAAACGTGTACCTTCCCAGGCAAGCTCAAGGGCGAGCTCATCGATTACAAGGTCGGTTATGTAGTTCAACGAATCCTCATATGTAATGGGACGCAGGATTGTCTCTACTTTGCCAGCAACCTCGGTCTCGCCAAGATAGCGTGCGATACAGGTATCGTTCAATGCATAATATGCATTACGCTCGCTGTCACCGCTGCCGCGTGAGTGGATACCCATATTGTTCTCGAATGCAGCTGCTGTGAAATTGTACCTCAACGAGTCTGTGCAAGATGCAAGACGTGTGCTGTACAATGTGTCGATGCGGACGATATTATCAAGCGTATCTTTTATCTCATTATAGGTTGTGTCAACAACATACACAGGGTTCTTGAGCAGCTGGTAGTTCCTCTTGACACCGACCTTAAGAACCTCCATAGCCAGGTTCATAGCACCTGTATAGCCCTCACGCTCAAGACCGACCAATGCCTCGGCAAAACGCAGATAAGCATGCTCCTTGCGCAACAGAATGAGGAAAGATGTGCGGATGTTTGGTATAAACTCAACATCCATACCCAGAGAACCCTCCTCGAAATTGAACTTGCCGATAATATTCTTGTACTCGGTCTTCAACTCATCCTGACTGCGCTGTGAGTAGGTAGTAGCCTTAATGCGCAGGTCACCTGGATAATCATACAAATGGCTGTACTCGACAGATGTCGGTTGCTTTGGGTCGGTACCCTCATAGTGACGGTATATCTGACGCTTTGCAAGGGACTGCATACCTTGTGATGCTACAACCTGAGCTGCACCAATCTCACCGTTCGGCGAGAAGACAGCAGCCAGACCTGATGTAGTACCGTAAAGGTCAGTATTTGCAAATGGGATGATGGTAAAGAAACTTCCGCTTGATGTGCTGAAATTCTTTGCTGCAAACATTCCTATATATGAATTGTTCATAGTCTTGCCACCCTCACCGGAGTATGTTGCGCGGTAACCGTAGTCATTGTATTTCTTAGCTGTTTCGTTTGTGCCTGAGCCTGTAATCTGTGCATAGAAGAAACGTGCGGCATTCTTGTAGTCGCGCTTCCACAAATAGAGCTCACCAAGCAGCATACGTATGGGGACGAAAAGCTGCTTTGTCTCGACTTCGGTACCATTCTCGCCATAGCCGAATTTCAGGACCTTGCCGTCCTTGTCCCACGCCGGCATAGTATATGCAGTCGGGTTCTCATAAGGAAGAATATCGGCAATAAGCTTATTGATAATCTCATCACGTGTTAGCATTGGAGTGTTCATAACCTCCTCTGCGGCACTGTGAGTGAGTATAGGCTCTGTGAAATAAGGTACATTATTGTAGTTTATTGCAAGTTGCAGATATGTCCAGGCACGGACACTCTTGACCGCCACATACTCGGGAAGCATAAGTTTAACATTGTTCTTCTCGAGTGTTGTATCCACACGCGCCAGATAGATGTTACAGTTGTTGATGATTGAATAGTAGTCCTTAACATCGAGATATCCGTTGGTCTCGAGGTTGAACTCTGAACGGCTCAACTCCTGAACGTCAAGTACGGCTTTTGCCTCGTTGACTGTCACAAGGTCAGCACGAAGCTCATTGATAAGAACCTGACGGTCAGCAACCTCCTGCACCGACTTGAGAATACCCAGAACTGAGTATACCGAGTCGTTGAGTGACCAATCATCAAACTCATACTCTACACGGTTTGAATCGACATTCAGCATATCATCGCAGGAACTGAAAAGGAAAGTTCCACCGAGGAGGAATGTCATTGTATAAATAAGTTTCTTTTTCATTGTTATATCTTTTTTCTCACCCTGACCAACATTCATTGGCAAAGGCTGGTCGTTCTTTAAAGATTTACCTTAACACCAAGATGGAAACTGCGTGTCTGCGGCAACAAGCCTGCATCGACACCTTGATATAGTATATTGTTGTTTACAGAGAACTCGGGATCACTGCCTTTATATTTGGTGAATGTGTAGATATTCTCGGCCGAACACCAAACGGACAGACCTTGCAACCAGTTGGCTGTAACAGGGATGTCGTAAGAGAGCTTGATGTTCTTCAGTCTCAGGAATGAGCCATCCTCGATCCAACGGTCAGAGAAACGGGAGTTACCTACAGGGTCACCATATGCTACAGCAGGGATGTCGGTTCTCTGCCCGTCGATTGTCCAGCGGTTAAGCAGAGCTGTTGTCTGGTTGTAGAACGAAGAACCGCTCTCCAACTGACGGTTGTAGTTGTAAGCATCATTACCCAATGAGTAGTTGAAGTTCACATCAAGGGTCAAGCCTCTATAGGAGAGTTTTGTAAAGATGTTACCGTAGATATCGGGGTTAGGATTACCGATAATGGTCTTGTCCTTGTCGTCAATGAGATTATACTCCTCGCCATTGTAGACTGCCTTGTCACCATTAACATTGACAAAATTCATATCTCCTGCTTTAAAATATAGAGGTTTGCCTGTAGCATCTTGCTGAGCCTTATTCAAATTTTCGGCATCCTCGCTTGAGCAGATGACACCGTCGGTTTTATAACCCCAGAACACGCCAACAGGCTGTCCAACCATTGTAGCCACCTCACCGCCATATACCGATACAGGATCGAGCTGCTCGTCAAGAGCTGTAACCTCGTTCTTATAATGGCCGACAGATGCGCCGAGTTCCCATTGGAAGTTTCTTGTATTGATGAGCTTTGCATTCAGCTTGGCTTCGATACCCATATTCACGAGTTCACCGCCATTTGCCCAATATTTACCCATACCGGTCACGAACTGATACTGCTTCTGCACCAACAGGTCGCTGGTCTTTGACCTGTACCAGTCGAATGACAATGCAAGACGGTTCTCGAAGAGAAGAGCGTCAAGACCTACATTGAAACGCGATGTTGTTTCCCATTTCACACCATCGTTCTCTACATTACCGAGCTGAAGACCCATAGACTGGTCATAGAACTTCACCGACTGCAGATAGCTGCGGGCAGCAAGATAGTCTATGGCATCGTTACCTGTCATATCGAAACCGGCACGCAGTTTAAGCATATCGATTGCCTTTACATTGAACCAAGGCTCTGAAGACATCAACCAGGCAGCCTGAACTGAAGGGAAGAAGCCCCAGGCCACACCCAGCATATTCAAAGCGCCCTCGGCTTTACCTCCGAAACGTGAAGAGGTCTCAAGCGAGGCGGCTAACTGAAGGAAATATCGTGTCTTGAATGCATAATCGGCAGAGAGATACCAAGACATATTTGACCATACGTTCTTGTCGCCGTCGCTGCTAAGATGATCAAGACTGCTGTTTATGTTGAAGTTTGTATCACTACCAGAGTTGGCACCGCTTACGGCATTCGAGTCGAAGTTGAAGTTTGTATAACGGAAACCACCGAACACGTCAACGCTATGAGCGCCGAATACCTTGCTCCAAGCAACACGGGTATCACTTGAGAGTGCAGCCTCCTTGCCAAAGAAAGAGCCTACATAGTTACCGATTCTACCATTGAGTGAATTTACATAGAAATGGTACTTGGTATTGTCGGCAGCAGTCGGATAAGGCAGATAGTATTTCTCACTGACACGATAGAGCGAGTAGTTGAATGTTTCGGTAATTGTGAAATCGCCGAGTTTGAGTTCGGGAGCCACAGTTATACCCATATTTGTATACTCAAGCTCATTCTTATGAGGATCGGAAGCCTTTGAAAGAATGGTCATCGGGTTGTACAGCGAGTTGTTGGGGCGTGCAATACCTGCAGCCTGGGCTACATCGAACGCGAAATCATCACTTACGTCAATGATTGCACTTATCTCACCTGTCGATGCATAACGGTATGGGCTGAGGAACGGAGATTTTACAGCAGCCAAAGCACCGAGTGAGGTCAATGGGAATGCTGTCTGGTCTTCGCGCAGACCATCGTCGAGCAACTCACGACCTACACGCGCATAGGATATATCGACACGGGTCTTGAAGTTGTCAGCGAGAACGATATCCGAATTCAAACGTATGTTCATACGGTCGAAATCGTTACCCTTGATGGGAGAATTACCCAATGTGTAACCGAAAGAGAAATTATACATCGCTATCTCGTCACCACCCTCTACGTTCACCTTATAGTTTTGGGTTACCGCCTCACGATAAACGATATCGGACCAATCGGTATTGTTATGGTACTTGTTGTAGTATATAAAACCGGAAACAAGTTTTCCATTTGCATCATATACAGGTTTATCTGAACGCAAGAACGGGATATTGCGGTTAGGATTGATGTTCATCGTTCCTATAAGGTCATTGGCATAGAGACGGAAATCCTCGGCAGCAAGCATCTTGGGAGTTTCAGGTTCGAGCGAGACATTGGCGTATATATTCGCTGTAATGCGTGTAGCCATACTCTCACCACGCTTTGTATTGATGATAATGACTCCATTCGCAGCACGAGCACCATAGATTGCCGCACCGTTCTTGAGCACCTTCACATCACGGATATCGTTTACATCGATAGCAGAAAGGATATTATTATAGCTACCCATGTGAACAGTCTCACTGTTCTCCTGCAAGTCCCATATAACACCGTCGACAACGACAAGCGGCTGTGTATTGGCGTTCAGAGAATTGATACCACGGATAAACATCGCAGCACCGATACCGAGTGTTCCTGAACGGTTGATGGTACGCACATCGGCACCGATTTTGTTCTGGATATCGGACTCAACGGTCAAAGCAGTAGAGACAGACTCGCCGAAACCTCTCTCGGCAGTGATAACGATATCCTCGCTGTAGTTTTCCTCGAACTTGTCGGAATATAGACGCACGTTGATTATGTCCTTTTTGCCGACAGGTTTCTGTACAAGCAGATAATCCGGTGTCGAGAAGGTAATAAGGGTGACATACGAAGGAATATTCAGTTTGTATTTTCCCTCGGCATTTGTCATCGTGGTAACTCTCTTGTGCCCTGTTGCCTGAATGCGCACACCGGCCATTGGCTGGTTGGTAGCGGCATCGTAGACTGTACCGGTAATGGTACGGACATCTGCAACATTGCTTTTTTTCTCGACCTTAACAGAATCGTCTGCTACAGTGCCCTCGAACGCCGAAACCGACGCAAGAGCTGCTGATGGCATCAAAAACATCAATGCCACTGATAATTGCATTAATTGTCGCATATACATAGTTGATTTTCTTTTTTTCATCATACAAACTATTCTTCAGAATCGAGTACCGGAATGAACATTATCTTATCGATACGGATAGATGTATCATAGTTGATTCCATTCTTCTTTTCAGTGTTGGTTGCTGCAACCGACGCTACCTCAAGAGTCACATTATAGTCCTTGGATGCAGTACCATTGTAGAACTCACAATACAATGGCTCGATAACTGCCAGCTCACCATTCTTGTCCTTAAGGTATATGGTATCTATCCTGGTGGGGTCGGTAAAGATGGCATCTGCCTTTTTAATCTCAAAGAGTTTCTTTGCCGAACCGATACCGGGCGCCTGCTTGATAACCACAGTCAACTTGTTAGGATACAGGTCTTCCTCTTCTATGAATTCATTTGTTATATGCTTTGGAACCATAATCAAGGCTACGTTATACTTAGCTGAGAGGACTTTAGGTATCTTGAAATATGCTGTTGCAGCACCGCTCTCACGTAAATAGCTGAAATAATGGCTACCTGAAATCTCGGCACCCAGCAATGCTGAATCCTTCTTGTTCAACTGACTCTTGTAGGCAGACAAGGCCTCTACTCCTTCAGGGACATTTTCGCCATAATGCCACATAGTCTGGTTCTCTCCCTCAAGGAATATTGTATCGTGATACAGGTCGGTAGGTTTGTATGGCATTGCATCGACAATCTTGAATACACCGTTAGAAAGTTCTTTCTCGAAGATTACGTTTTTCTCAAGGTCTGCAATGGCAAACATAGGACGGTCGTTGACACCGCGGTATGCAGGAACAGCCGAATCAGCGGCCTCTATATGCTTCTGCTCGTTCACGCTGTATGACATAAACTTGAGGTTGTGCAAGCGGGCATAGTACCTGCGCAGAGAGTCGCGCTCTATCTTGGTCGCCTCGGTCATATTCTTGAACGAAAGGTCATAGTTGAAATGTGCATCTGTTTTCTCTACAATCTCGTTCCACATCTTGTTGCTTGGAACATAGACAACATATGTTGAATCCTCGGAGTCTATGTTGCCCACACCATTCCATGCGTTGAGCCATACGTTAGATGTTGTAAACACAGAGTCAAGATATGTCTGCTCACCATTGACTATCGGGCCAAGGAGACTTTGACCGACATTAAACTCTGTTACATTGTATGAATAGAGGTAGTTGGATACAGAATCTACATTCTCGGCTACCTTCAGATATTCCCAGATGCTGTACTTGTACTCCGATGGAGAGGCTATCTTGTGAAGAAGACCATTACGCACGCGGATATTTGTATTCTGAGGATCAAGGGTTATACCCGAGAAGGTATATCCGCTCTTATGGTTACCGGTAAATACCGCATTCTTGCTGTTGAGAAGCATAACTGTATTATCTTCTTCAAGCCTGCCGTTCGCCGGTACCAGATGATTGGCAATATGCGCCTCCACAAAAGTACGGAACACCATATCACGGTTGCTGTTGCCAAGGGCATCGGCAACAGTCTCTGCGATTATCGAATCCCTGTTGAATGTTCCGTTTACGGGTGCCCACACAGTGTATACCCTTGACTGATTGAACAGTGAATCGGCACACTCGGCACCACAGGCATCAATGACAGCAAGGAAATCACTCAAATCCGGATCATCCTTGATAACCTCATACAATGTCTTGTCGGCAAAAGGTGTTTCGGCCGTAACCTTTATACCCTCGGTATCCTCACAAGAGGTACCGGCAAGCATAAAGCCGAATAACATAGCCCCTGCCAGAATTTTATGTTTCAATATTGCATTCATATTATGTATATGTTTTTATTCTTCATCAAATGGCTGTCCTATGTAAATAATACCCGGTCACAGCCTCATTATAAAACTCTTTATAGCGTCAATTCATCTCGGTAGACGAATCTTTTTCGGCATAAGCAGGGTTCTGCTTCAAATTTTTGTTATAACGTAACTCGTCAATATGTATCGGCAAGAAGAGACCGTCAATGGTCGACATCTTTGTCTTAACAACTGCGGCACCGCCACCAAGTTTGTCGGCAACATACTTTATCTTATCGGTACTTTTTTCGTTCAAAGCATAACGTACAAGGTCGAACCAACGCTTGCCTTCGAAAGCGAGTTCAAGAAGACGCTCCTTGCGTATCAAATCCATCGAGGACTCCTTGGTAAGATAGTTCTCAACCTTCAAAGGGTTCACGACATCGGTGGTATCCATCCTTGAACGGGTATTGATGGCTTTCACAATATCGAAAGCTGTACGATAATCCTCTTCGGTAGCGCTCTGGCGCGCAACCATCGCCTCGGCCTGCATCAGCATAACATCGGTACGGCGATAGATAATCCAGTTTGCATCCCACTCATCCCCCTTACGATAGTTGGTTGCAGGAGATGTCTTTGCCGCATACTTGGCAATACATATATTTTCACTTGCGTCATTGAACGATTTCAGGTTTGTGAACGAATACGCACGGAGGTCATCCTCTTGGTAGTTTGCGGTAACAAAACCTTGTGGAACAATAGCCAAGCCCGGGTTACCCTCTGTTCCGAACACATAAAATGCACCTTTTGCAAAACCGTTTGTAACGTTGTCGCCCTGAACCTGCAATTCGAAAATGGACTCAGAAGAGTTCTTTACTCCAAATATCTGTTCGTAGGCTGTACTGTACTTGCTGCTCTCCTTATCCTTTACCTCGCCATGGTTCTGAATAAGGTTATAAGGATATTTCTCGACAGGTCTACCCTTGTTCTCCTCATCGATAGCCTTATCCATAGCCGTCAACAAATCCTGACAATTCTGCACGCACTCGTCATAATAGAGTTGGGGATCCTTTGCGAATTCACTAACTCCCTCATAATATTTTGAGAATGCAGCACGCCAAAGGTTTACATCTGCTTTCATTGCCAGAACCGCATTTTTTGTTATGCGGCCATAATTCTGCTGTGGTGAAGAGAACGCACCGGATTTCATTACTCTGGTCTCTGCACGGTTCAGGTCGGCCATAATGCTGTCAAGTGCCACAAGCGGATGTACCTGGTAGTAATCAGGTATCTCGGCATCGTTCTTTGCCGATTTCATCGCCAACGGTATATCACGGAATGAGCGTACCAGATAGAAATGGCACAACGCACGCATTGCATACATCTCGCCCATCACAACATCGAGGTCACCCTCCGAGAAATCCGGGTCGCGTGCCACAACCTGTGGAGCACTCTCAAGCACAAGATTGGCATAATTTATCGCCTCATAGAATATGCCCCAACGGCAATATGAGTTATCATCAAGAAGGTTCGCCTCGACAAGGTTCTTGATATCGGCGTTATAACTTGATGGATACATCATAGACTCAGAACGCATCTCGCCCCAAACGATAGATCTTGTCACAGCATCCGAACTGAGGAGCTTCAGATAACTTGTCGCAAGCATACCGTTGACCTGATCCTTTGTCTGCCAAAAGTTCTCCTCAACAACGACATCGGCCGGGATAATTGTCAGGTAATCGGTACAGGAACTCATAAAGGAACCGAAAGCTACTGTTGCTGCTATAACGGATTTCCTGTATATTTTTGATACTATTTTCATACTCGTAAACTTTTAGAAACCAAGATTTAATGAGAGTGTATACGAACGTGGACGCGGAGTCTTTGTATTGTCATAGGCAATACCCTCGCGACCATTTGCAACCTCGGGCTCAAGACCAGAATACCTTGACCAGAAGTATACGTTGTCGGCTGATGCGTAAAGACTAAGAGTCTTCAGACCAATCTTCTTTATCCAGCTTGGCTCAAACGAGTATGAAAGCTGTACATACGAAAGACGTACGTAAGAAGCATCCTCGACATAGCGGTCACTACCCAAATAGTTGTACGCAGTCGAACCGCCGTTTACCGCACGTGGAATCTCTGTGAGGTCACCCTCCTTACGC
This sequence comes from uncultured Bacteroidales bacterium, assembly GCA_937896105.1. The sequence goes on along the minus strand of CALBKR010000422.1, from coordinate 14,715 downwards.
CAACGCCAGTTGACAGCAACACTCTGGTTGTCAAATGATGACATATTCTCAAATGCCATACGTGAACTGTTGACTACATCAACATCCCAACGATAGGTGAATGATGTTCTGAGAGACCATTTCTTGTATCGGAGCGTCAAGCCGAAACCTCCCTGGGCTGCAGGGTTGGAGTTTCCAAGATATACAATATCGAGCTGGTTGATTGTTCCGTCGTGGTTGATATCCTCGTAAATGGCATCACCGCCCTTGAACTCATACTGATTTGTAGCCTTTTCTGCATCATAGAAAAGGACAAGTTTCTTTGGTTTGCCATTTGCCTCGTAAACGACATTGCCGTTGGCATCGCGCACAATCGGACAAGTACCGTTACGGCCGGCCTCTTCCTCGGCAAGAGCTTTTTCCCAGTTCTTGTAGCTATAGCGGTATACACCTTTATAGCGGAATCCATAGATTGCACCACTCGGGTTGCCTATCTGTATACGGGGCAGATATCTTGAGTTAGAAGCGCTCTCATACTTGCCGTTACGCTCTTCAAGATAAGCCTCCTCAAGTTCAAGAATCTCATTATAGTTGTTACCTATATTGAAATACATTGAGAGTGAAAGATCCTTGGCCAACTTGACACTGTTAAGGTTCAAGTTTAGCTCCCAACCTGAGTTTTTCAATGTACCGGAGTTCTTGTATGCAAGACTTTGATAACCGGTTGTTGACGGAAGACGATAGCCGGAAATGATGTTGTCGTATGTCGTACCGCTATAGTAGTTGAACGCACCGGTCACCAAGCCGTCGAAGAAGCCGAAGTCGGAACCGACATTCCACTCACGTTTATCGGAACGACGAAGGTCGGTCAAGCGTATACCATCCATCTGGAAACCGGCCATACCTAAATAGCTATAGCCGAAATTCGAGTAACTGTTGAAGGTCCTGTTAGAGCCCGGAGCGTGACCGGTCAGAGCGAAACCTGGACGTATTGACAACATACTCAAATATGGTTTTGCCCAATCCATCCACGACTCATCGATAATGTTCCAACGCGCAGATATTGATGGGAATGCCGCCCATTTTCTATCGTCACCCATCGCAGTGTTACCCTCGCCACGTACTGCAAGACGCAACGAATATTTCGATTTGTAAGAGTAGTGTGCATCGAACACGAAACTGATGTTACGGCTTTCCCATTTGCTGGTACCTGTACTATACAACTTGGCACCGACTGTAGAACTGCTGATGTTGCCGGTAGGGAGACCTATCGCTGTAGAGTTCTGCGAGTTACCCGAACCGGTAGAGAGTTCGAACTGGGCATTCATAGTCATATAGTGGTCGCTGCTTCCAAGGTATGGGGTAAAAATCAACTGATGGCGTGTAGTAAAGCCAAGGCTCTTGCTATCATCGGCCTGTGATTTGTTCTTGTCGGCAGAGGTCCAATAATCGGTTGAAAGAGCTGCCGGTGTAAATACGCTACCGGTATATGTAGAAGCATTGAGATTTACCATACCACGATACTTGAGTTGTGTCTCGTTATCCTCAAGGCCAAGCAGGTTGTACTCGAATGTAATCTGCGGGTTAATGCTGTAATTCTCGGTATGATACTGTGCAAGGTCACCCACTGCAACAGGATTCTTACGCCCTTGCATAGCTCTCTGCAGATCGTTTGGATCAGAATACTTGAGCATAGCATAGTAGTCTCCGGTACTGTTTCCGAGAGAATCCTGATTGTAAATACTCTGGTTCGGCATCATAAGCAATGAGTTATAGAGCAGGTCCATCGTGTTCCTCCTCTGCTTAGTGTATGAAAAAGCAAAGTCTGCCACAACCTTGATACGTGCCGAAACGTAATATTCAAGAGCAAGACGAGTCGACAGGGTTGAGAGGTTCTGACCTATCACCTGACCGGTCTCGGTCGAAAGGCCACCGGAGATACGGAATGTAGCCTTTTCGCCACCTCCGCTGAGGTTCAGGTTATACTCATTTCTATAACCGTGCTTGGATACGGCATCGACCCAATCGGTATTGTTGTTGTAGTTCTGAAACTCAGGGAATGTCTGGTCATAGTTCAATTCGGGGATATCCTTACCCACCTGGTCAACATTGAACAACGCCTGCTTGATAAGCATTGTATAGTCGTCACCATTCAATAGATTGTAGCCGCTCGGTGTCCACTTATCCTTGAACTTATATGTAAAATTCACACGTGTAGGACCGCGTTTACCACGCTTTGTCTTGATTTTGATGACACCATTGGCACCGCGTGCACCCCACACGGCACAAGATGCCGCATCCTTCAATACCTCAATCTCGGCAATATCCTCGGTGTTGATCATAAGAAGCTCTGCAAAACTCTCATTTGTAGCATCCTCGAAACTGAAGTTACCCTCATCAACCTCGAAAATATTATCATCGACAACGATAAGCGGTGTTGCATCACCCTCAAGCATTGAGTTACCGCGAAGACGCATCTGTGTTCCCGAACCTACGTCACCGGAGTTGAAAACGACGTCAAGACCGGCAATCTGTCCCTGGAGAGCCTCATCGACCGAGGCAAACGAAAGACCGTCCATTTCATCCATACTGATCTTCTGGGTAGCGTGAGTCATTTCACGTTCGAGAATATCGAGACCGCCGGAACGGGAGCGCTGCTCGGCAACAATATCAACGACATCGAGCATCATATCCTCGACCATATTGACATTGAATACTGTGCGGTCACCAATTTCGAGACGTACGGTCTTATAACCGACGTATGAAATCTCAAGAACGTTGCTTGTATTCTTGACCACCATCGAGAAGTTACCCTCGAAGTCGGTCACACAGGCTTCAATAATACGATTACTATTATCGCGCTCGGTGATGTTCACCATAATCAGCGGACCCTCGGTGTCACTTGTAACCGTACCCGAAATTCTCGCACTCTTTTGCGCAAATGCGCCACTGCCTGCAAAGCAGAAAAGCACGAGCAGAAATAAATGCTTTATTTTTATCATAGCTATTATGTTTTTTCTACATCACCATTACTTATCGGTTCCGGTACCCTCCTCAGGAACGACCTCACCAATTTTTATCTCCTCCTTGACTGTGGCATCGTTGTTATACCTTATCATATATATGTAACCATCTTTCTCCTTGGTTGCATACTCATATCCGGTTACATTACCCTTCTTGTCCTTAATCTCATTGACCCAAAGACCCTCATCTGTAACCAGGACATTCTGGCTCTCCTTCACAATGAGTTTCTCATGTGTCAATGATGCATCATAAGCCTCATCCGATGCGTCAATGGTCTTCATCAGGTAACCGGCCTTGTGTATCTCCTTTACACCGTCAACATCGGCAATCTCGATATTGCCGCGTTTTGCAACAAGGTAGTAGCTACGACCATCAACCTCAACTGCACCTGTTCCGTCGACATACATTGTGTCGACATCGGCACCATTCTTTGCAAAGCGCTTGAAACTGCCATCATAACCGAACATCGACTCATTGAAAAGAGCTCCATCAATTGGCTGCATTACAGTAAACGATGAGGATTCAAAATTACTCAGAGTAGCAGAAACGCCTGTGCCAGATGATGTATACACATTGTCGCGACACATAATGTTCCAGTCCTTGTCAACCTTACCGTTTGTAAGTACACGGCGCACATTGCCCATACCATCCTTAATTGTAAAGGTGTTGCCCTCGCTTGCGACCTCAAGTTCATAGAAGCGGTTTGTCTTAACATCTATCACAGCTGTTGTATATGAGTTGTTGACAGGTTCAACATCAACATATACCGAATTATCCTGGAAGTGATACTTTGCAAAGTTTATTATAGACTTGAGCATTGAGGCTGCCTTCGCGTTCTCGCCGGCATTTGCCATAGCCCATACCTGTTCCCAAGTAGGAAGGCCGAGATTGTGAGCCTCCTTAATGGCATCATTTGTCGGCACATAAACAGTATAGTGGTATATATTTAAGAAAGGAACTGTATTCTTTGTATACGCCTTCGCATCGGATGTATTTGAGAAGAATATTGAGTAACGCGACGCCGAGTCAAGCAATGCCTTGGCATTCTTGATATCGAAGACCTTCTTCAAAAGTCCCGTACTGTCGGTCGAAGTTGTCGATGCATAATCCTCACTCTCATAACAAAGGTTATAGAATTCGTAGAAAGCATCGTGTTCCTCCTCGGCACGCGCCTTAAGGTTGTCGTAGATTGACTTTGTCGGAGGTGCAGGAACTGCTGAATAGATACGTGTGGGAGTGTTCTCCAGACCTGGAACCGTCAGATATGTCTTACCATTCTTCTGGTTGCTTATAGATGAAACACTCACGTGTGTATCTCTCTCAAGCTGCTCACCACCATAGAACTTTATATCATCCGCACTCTTCGCCTCGACCTTTATGGTACCATAGCCCTTTGTCTGATAGTATTGCTTAGGGTTAATAGAACCGTCTTCACGTATGATACCGTCACCCTCGTCGTGCACTATAATGAGATACTCCATCAAATCGGTCATACGGTTGGCCTCAAAAGACGCAGCATTACCAAACTGAGTACCGGTAACATTGGCTTCCCTTTCGGGAAGGGTATCTACAATCTCATATGTGTTGGGATTAACCTTGTAGACGCTTTCCCAGAACTTCAAAGCACCATTAGCCTTCGGCTTATTCTTGTCATAATGGAAATGATACGCCTTGGGCTCGTTGGACGCCATTGTAAGCGGGTCGTAATAAATGAAATGATTGTCATCGGGAACAATGAATGAATAGTTGGCATCCATTGCAAGCAGATAGTAGTCGTAGCGCAACTGGCTGATTACGTTACGCATAACCCCCATATTGTCGAATACAAGTGTAGGAGCTGTAACCGCCTGATATGCACCCGGACCGAACACGTTGTTCAATATATATATAACACCGTTGTTTGCAATAACGCATTCGTCCACATGCTCTGGCTTTATATTCATAAGCTCATTGGCATCATCGACAATTCTTTCGAATTTGCTGGGCACAGCCTTTACAAATGAGGTCTTCATCAGGTTCTTCAAGAAAGGAGCAATATTTTTCTGCGGAACGCTGTCAAGAGCCGACAACAAAGCATCCACATCACCATCCGCAATCTCCGCATTCGGAGCGAAACGCACCAAGAGGAAATGACCGGGACCATCTTCGGCCACGAAATAATCAAAGAGAACCTCATCGCCAGGTACGAACATTGCCGCCATATCCTCTGCCATAGAGTTAGACGCACCCAAGTTATTCTGACCCGGGTCATATGCCAACATCTCATCATTAGCAGGATTGGCATTCGCACTTGCAAGCATAGGATGGGATGTATAAGAGTCGCTGAAATAACGGAGCCTGAAGACGCTGTCGTTAGATTTATAAAGAGCATTGAACTCCTTTGTAAGAGCCTCGTCATACACCGGCACACAGAAGCGGTCGAGCATATGGCTGAAGATTCTGGTATCGGGACGCTTGCGGAGCTCATCGGCCATATTCGATGGCGGTATAAGAACCTCGTCCATACGATATACGTAACCGTTCTTACAGGTTATGGTCATTGTATCGTCTGAATAAGCACCTGTGTTGACATCGCTCGACACGAGTTTATTGCCGAATATGAACGCATCGCCATCCACAAATGTCTTCACCGTTTCACCCTTCTTCTTGAAAAGAAATGCGATATCCTCGGGCTTTATCTCTTTCATCCTCAAATAGTCATTCAAGAAATGCACCATCATACTTCTTGAACCATCCATCGCAATGCGCATACTGCCGGTTCTATCCTCGCCACGGAGTATATCCCAATACTTGTTGTATGTAGGCCAGCCCTCGTGATACTCCATTGTATTTGCATCTACAAGAGGAATTGTATCGATAACCTTTGAAGAGCTCCAACGACGGAGACAGGTTCCCTCCTGATTGACATTTGCGCCGGTACTCGAAAGCATATCAAGCAACATTGCATTGTCGAGCATAGAGTTGTAAAGGATTGTCTTCATCTGAGCCTTTGTCATTTCACCAACACTGGTAACGCCCCATATATTGTCGCCATTGTTGAAGAAACGCTCAAAAGCCGCATCATCGGCAACAAAAATCGTCTTGCTACCAGTGTGTGCAAGAGCCTCTTTCTCGCCAAGGCTGTCAATTATTGCCACGTAATTGGCATAGCTGTGTTCGGGAGTTCCTTTTTTCAGGAAATCGTATACACTTGCTCCCAACCACTCAGGGTCACCCGGATCATCGTATGGATAATCATCGAGCCAATCCTTGCAGGACTGGAGTGAACCGCCGGCAAAAAGCATAAACGCCACAAGGAGTGACGAAATGCCGAATTTAGGAAAACGGTGCTTAAACATAATACAAGTTTTATTAATTATTATTTTTTTGTTTTTTTAAACATTTCGCATCAGGGCGCAATTAGCCCATAGGTAACGTGCAAAAATAAGACTTTTAAATAAATATTCGCACAAATACCTTTTTTTTTTCGGCCTGAGGAGTCTTTTTTCACATTTCAAAAAAGAAATCTCCCGTTTTTTGCATTTTTCGCAAGAAAACGGGAGAAAATCTGAGTTTCAACTTTTTAACAAATGTTTGTTAAAATATTATTTGAATTGGGACGAATATTTAACATTTACAGCATCGCCTTTGACGACCTCCACAAAATCGTGAGGAGAAATTCTGACCGGCTCAACCATAAATTCCGGAACATTATAAGACCTGTCAAAATAGTCATAGAACTCACTGTTTTTCTGTGGCAGAAGGAAAGCCTTGTCGCTTGTTCCGTCATCATTCATATGCGCAATATACAGGCGGCTGTAATTGGTATCGTCGCGCCGGCTGGCAAACAGAATCCACTTGCCTGTGCTGCTCCAGGCATGGTAGCTCTCGGGGAAGGGCGAGTTAGCCTTCTCGAGCGGCCACACCTCAGGTGTGGCAAGATCCATTACATAGAGGTCGGCATCCTTGTGCCAGATGTGGAAACAGCCATACTCGGCAAGCGCAAACAGCAGATAACGGCCACAAGGTGATATGCGGGGGAATGTTGCACTCTTGCCAATCTCCGAGGCTGCAAACACTGTATCGACAGCTCCAAACTCGCCGGTGACAGGATTCCAGGGACGACGCAGGACATCATATTTGATATCCTTGTAATTGCGTATCATCTCTTCGACATGAGGCATATCCTTGTCACGGTCGGGGAAATAGGCCGAGCAGTAGTAGAGCATCTCACCATCGGGCGACCACGCAGGGAACACCTCAAGACAATCGGGGGCATTTGCCACGTGAGTGACCACCTCCCTTACCGGGTCATAGATTATGACATCACTCGCCTGATCCTGCACCTCCACCTTATTGGGATTCTTGGTGTGGAATATCTGTCCGGTATTGTTCACCGAATATGCCACGACATCATATTTAGGGTTAAAGAAGGGATATACACCGGCGGAAATTGTCGAATCGGTCTTCATATTCACCTTCTTCGCTACACCGTTATGTACAAAAACCGTTCCGCCAAGATACTGGCGCACGTGGAACTGCATATTGTCGGTCTTGTAGTTCTTGTAGGCGTGACAGTTGATACATTGCCCGTCGGGCTCGGACGAGACGAGTTTATTGCTATATATTACCTTCTCATCATAATTGGACAGGTTACGTTGCGAAATTGTCAATTTCTCGTACGCCACATATGACGGCGGTATCAACCTATACGAGATGTACGGGTCTATGCTGTCGCTTGAAACTATTACCGGGAAACTCTTATAAGCATTCCACTTGCCGCCGCTCTCGGCAAAGACCTCAACCTTTATGGTGTCGCCCAACGCTTGCGCAAGAAGCATTCTCCAATCACCGCTCGAGATACAAACCTCGCGCCCGCCATAAACTGCCTGCGTGTTTCCGGCCGTGAAACGGGTTACAAAATCGGAACCATCCTCCTCTATCCTGAATGTAAGAGGGGCAATATTGCAGGGCACAACGACATCTGTATAATCCGGGTAAATTTCCGGAACCGAATCCACAGGAACCGATTCTGATGGAATTGCAGGCTGTTTCTCGGAACAAGCTATGCAGACAAATGCACCTATGGCAAAAAGATATTTAGAAAGGCTTTTCATAGTCAGCGCTCTTTAGTTTTTAGTTTGTCTTTATATTACGTACGAAGAAATAGAAGTAGAAATAGGTATCGCCGAAATCACTCTTGAAATCGGGTGCCATTTCCGATTCGGTCTTACCCTTATGCTGCGAAACCAGACGCAAGAAGGCATTCATTCTATTACTGGTTTGCATCTGGATAAATCTCTCTATAAACGCTTGAGGCACCTGCACAGTACGTCCTTTGTCCAAATTCATAAAGAGCAGTACCGCCTCCTGATAATGCTTTGGCAAGACCCTGGGATTAAACGTGTTGACATAATAGCTCAACAATGGCCAGAAGGAGTTGCTATCTTTCCTTGTGAGCACTGCAGCCAAAGCAGCCTCAACATAGACTTTTGACATCTTATCGGTAGTGTTTGTCAGGTTCTTCGTCAGATAAGCCTCGACATATGATTCGTCGACATCAAGAAAATCATCGTAGCAGGTCATTGCCAGCGGCATTTTGAAATCCGTTTCTCTTTCTATGAGTTCCGGATTCTTGATGAATTCCTCCATCTCGCCAGCCCACTCGGCATAATATTTCGTGCGCTTCAGTATCTTTATATATCTCTCGGCAAGCCTGTACTCGCCCGAAAGCAGCATCGAGCGCACCGCGTGCTTCAGGTACTCGATTCTCCAGCCATACTCGACAGCATCCTCAACGCACCAACGGTAACAGAAATTGAACTTGCCATATTGGAAATAGGCCATCTTGCCGCCTGTCTGTGCCAGGCGCACGGCAACAGGAGCCTCAATCTCGGCGCTGCCATCGGGATAACTGAACATCTTGTCTCCCGAGCTGTTCATTTTTAGTAAGGCTATATTCTTGTTCATAACCACTTGACGCGTGGGTTCATCCGTATCCCGGGCAAGTTCGGCCACAAGTTCCCAATCCTCGTCCCACATAGCTTTATTCTGTTTGTTCTCGATGCGGAAATTCACATTGTTGTACCAGAAGAGATATGCAAATCCTGCCATCAGCAGCACTGTAACACCCATAATAACATATGGGGTTGCCTTGATTCTCTTCAAACGTTCCGGACAACGCAAAGGTATTGCCGGTGCAACAGCCATCGCTACAAACGCAAACAAGAGCAAATAGAACGGTATCCAATAGAAATTGACATCATACCAACGGGATCTCTCCTTCATTGACAAGGAGAAGGGTTTCGGCTTGAAGCCGACCTCCTCTATGCGTAGTGCCGAGGTGTGTGTCCCATTCAGCACAGGCTCATCCGAACCCGAAGGCTGCACACCGCTCAAACCGGCAACGAGCAATGGCTTTACATTGGTTTTAAAGGAGGCATCGTTGGCAAACACCAAGAGATTTACGACTCCGAAAAGTTCTTCATTGCCGGCAACCTGCACATCACCCTCTTTCTGCATCTTTGCTACGGTACAACGTGCGTTCCCGTCCGAAGGTGATGAAACCAGCTGTGCCGAATATCGCTTGCCGCCCGCATCCTGCTCTATGTTCCAGGCAAGATATTTGCCACTTTGTGAACGGAACGTTGCAAGGCTCTTTATCTGCTTATCGGCTACGCAGACAAAATGTGCCGATTCAGGCAGCGTCGTCTTGGTTTCTCTCTTTACTGCAGACAACTTTCCGCCGGTCTCATTCAGATAATATTCATTCCCATCCTTGGCTATGAACGTAAAGGTGTACGCTTTTCCGTCTGCAGGACGGTTTATATTGCTGCAATCATACAGTTCTGTCTTGGCTGTAGCCAGAGCCTTTTCCGAGAAGGCACCCTCAATATTGAATTTAAATCTTGTAAGTTCCTTTTCTGTCGGGTAGCCGATACGGCCATTGAGCCCATTGACAATAGAAACCACATCCTCTTTCCTCTCATTGTCGGGGACGTGCTCCCTCTTCCACTGCGACGCCGGCACTCCTGCCGTATAAACCTCTTCGATGGGTATCGATGTATAGCGTGTATAATACATCGGAGGTACAAGATATGCCATCACTGCAGCTACGACCACAGCAAATGCCGAAATGGAGATGCCCTTCACACCTTTTCTGCGGCCTATTGCCAGACAAAGTGAATGTATGCCGATAATCACACCGGACACAATTGCATATATGCCGATGTAGGGATAGGCAAAATATATCCAGGCCGCGACAAGGAACGGCTTAAGGTAGAGATGCGATATTTTCACAATCCATGCCACCAACAATGAGGCTATTACACCAAGCAGAGCCACATAGTAATATCCCGGAATCTTCAAATAGAAAATCCAGTAGCCGAGCTGTGTATTTGATGCCAGAAGAGCTACAACCGGCAGCAATGCTATGTAGCTGTATTTTTGTCTTATGTCGAACACCCTGTATGTGAGCCGGTACACGAGTGCCAGAAGCACTACATATATGGCAGCTCCGGTCACCGGATTATAGAAGAACTGCACAAACCAGCTCGCTACATAATAGAGATGACCGGCCGGCACAGAGACCATCTCGTTATAGAACATATCATCGTACAGGAATACCGACAGTTCGTTCACGCGGAACAGCAGAGCCGGTTCATAGAATGCAAGCAAAGCCCACACTGCTATGAAGAAAATTATTGCAGGCAAATGCCCCAACAGATATCCCGGCAAAGCCTTCAGCCACGCAGTGGTTTTAGACGACAGATAACCCGGCAATGCCTTTAGCCCCGCAGTTGTTTTAGACAACACGGGCTTGACACTGAAAGCGTTTTTACGCTCCCCGTCATTATGTACTTGCTCTTGCCTCTTTTGTTTCATATTTGTGTTCTGTTTATATCTATTCATTATTTACAAGAGATATCTCTTCCTGCCCTGTCGAGCAGATAGTGGTCGAGCAGCACCAAAGCTGCCATTGCCTCGACGACCGGCACCGCACGCGGTACCACGCAGGGGTCGTGACGGCCACGCGACAGCAGTGTTGTCTCCTTGCCGTCCTTTGTAACCGTAGGTTGCTCCATAAGCAGCGTCGCAACAGGCTTGAAGGCAACCCTGAAATAGATGTCGTTGCCATTCGATATACCGCCCTGTATGCCGCCACTATTGTTGGAACGTGTCGCAATGCCTGCTCCATCGTTGTAGAAGATATCGTTCTGCTGCGAGCCACGGCCTGTCGCTGCAGCGAAGCCATTTCCGTAATCGAACCCCTTTGCCGCATTTATTGACAGCATAGCCGATGCAAGCGATGCCTGCAACTTACCATAAAGAGGCTCACCCAAACCAAGCGGCACACCCTTAACCACACAGGTAACAATGCCGCCGACGGTATCGCCCATACGCTTCACATCCTTTATCAGCTGTTCCATTGCAGCAGCCGTCGGGGCATCCGGGCAACGCACAGCGTTGCTCTCGGCCATCGACAAATCGTACACCGTGTAATCACCGGCAAGAGAAATCTCGCCCACACGCGATGTATAAGCGGTCACGACAATGCCCAATTGCCTCAGCACAAGCTTTGCCAAAGCACCGGCACATACCCTCACTGCCGTCTCGCGCGCCGAAGAGCGCCCACCACCACGATGGTCTCGTATGCCATATTTGCGGTCATATACATAATCGGCGTGCGACGGGCGGAAAGTCTCGCGCAAATTGTCGTAGTCGCCACTGCGGCTATTGCTGTTCGCTATAATAAAGGCAATGGGCGCACCTGTGGAACGCCCTTCAAAAATGCCCGACAGGAACTGTACCTCGTCGGCCTCGTCACGTGATGTCGTTATAGCACTCTGCCCCGGACGGCGACGCTGCATCTCATACCGGACATACTCCTCGTCGATGACAACGCCAGCCGGAAAACCGTCGAGCACACCGCCTATTGCCACCCCGTGCGACTCGCCGAAGGTGGTCAGACGTAATATCCTGCCAAAACTGTTCATTTCTTAATCTCCTTTATCCATTAGTGGCAGCCGCCTTCGCACCCGCCATCGCCACAATTGCCGTTGCAACCGCTACATCCGCCGCCACAACTGCACGAAGCCTTGAGCGAATCATAGAATTTCTTTAGCTCAGCCTCGGTCGCCGGACGTGCCTCTACCACGTTACCCACAAACTGCAGGTCGCATCCTGCAAGAGGATGGTTGAAATCCATCACCACCTTAAGCGGAGTAACCTCTTTCACTGTACCAAGAATGGGAGAACCGTCGGCACGCATCATCTCAACAACATTACCGGCATAGATATGTGCCGAGTCGAACTTTCCGTCGATAGTAAACACCTCACGGTCAAAATCCTGTACGTGGTCGGGGTCGTACTCGCCATATGCATCGGCAAACGGGATGGTAAAATCGAATTTATCACCCTTTTTCAGGTTCTTGAGATTCTCCTCAAATGCATCGAGAGTATAACCTACCCCTGTCAGGAAGGCAAAAGGTTGCTCACGGGTTGTCTTCTCTACCTCTTCACACTCTCCATCACGGTGTGACAAAAGTGTATATGCCACACGCAGATATTTGTTCTCGTTTTCCATTATTTATATTGTTTTAGTAGTTCCACTGTAAAATTGCCTATATATGTAGCGTGACCGGCAACTGCAGCTTCGGCCAACGCCACGAAACGGTTTGCCGACGATGCGAACAGTTCCTCATCGCTTGCAGCATCGCCAAGGAGCAACGCCGCCATAATGCAGTAGGCTGCCATCTCGTATATGCGACGTGCGAGAAAGTCGAGCACCTCCTGATTGTCGTGCGCAGCAACTGTCTCCAGCGCCTCGTTATAACGCGCAGCCATTGCTGCCACGCGTTCACGTAGCGGATGCAGGCTATCGGGCATCTCTACGGCAAGATACTCGCCCAACAGCTGGCTATAGAAACCGTTTGTGGCATACCTAATCGCAGCCACCACCTGCAACTGGGTTGTTCCCTCATATATTGATGTGATACGTGCATCGCGGTAGAGACGCTCGCAGAGATAGTCACGCATATAACCCGAACCGCCGTGCACCTGCACAGCATCATAGGCATTGACATTGGCAATCTCGCTGCCCATACCCTTGATGAGCGGTGTCAGAGCATCGGCCTTTTTCGAGAAGACCTTTGACTCCTCACGTTCCTCGGGCAATAGAGTGCGTTCACGTGCAAGGTCGGCAAACTGGTAGCTCATATCCACATTACGCGCCGTCTCATAAAGCAAGCTGCGCGATGCGTCAAGGCGTGCCTTCATATTGCCGAGCATATCATATACAGGCGGCATTTCTATTATCGCCTTGCCGAACTGACGGCGCGAGCGTGCATAGTCCAGAGCCTCACTGTATGCAGCCTGTGCCAAAGCCACGCTTTGGGTTGCAATACCCAAACGGGCACCGTTCATCAGCGACATCACATATTTTATAAGTCCCATACGACGGTTGCCGCACAGTTCGGCAGGAGCGTGGTCGAACACCACCTCACAGGTCGGCGAACCGTGGATACCCATCTTGTCCTCAATGCGGCGGGTCTTTACCCTGCCGCAACTCTTCTCGCAGATGAACAGCGAGAGGCCACGGCCATCGACACTACCCTCTTCACTTCGTGCAAGCACAAGATGTATGTCGCTATCGCCATTGGTGATAAAGCGTTTCACGCCATCGAGATACCAACAGTTATCCTCTTCGCTGAAGGTTGCCTTCAAGCGCACACTCTGCAGGTCACTGCCTGCATCGGGTTCGGTAAGATCCATTGACATTGTAGCACCGGCACAAACCTGCGGAAGGTAGCGGTCGCATTGCTCGTCAGTTCCGAAATTATATATCGTAGCTGCACAATCCTGCAAGCCCCAGAGGTTGCCGAAACCGGCATCGGCGCGGCAGACAAGTTCCTGTATCATTGTAAATACCGCACTCGGAAAATTGAGGCCGCCATAGCAGCGTGGGAGCGACACTCCCATCAGACCGGCCTTGCGGAAGAGGTCGAGATTTTCCTCGGTAGCAGGAGCGAATTTCACACGTCCATTATCGAGCACCGGGCCATCTTTCTCTATTCTCTCGGCATTGGGAGCAATGACATCGGCGCACAGTTCACCCACCATATCAAGCACCATCCCGTAACCCTTCATTGCCTCGTCGAAATCGGACGGAGCATAGTTAAACCCGGCACTCTGCGAATATCCGCGCTCCTTCATCTCCACGATACGCCTCAACAGCGGATGACGGAGGAAATGCTGCAGTTCCCTATTTTCTTTATAGTAGTTCATTGTTTCTGCTGATAGAATGTTATTAATTTAGGGACAACCTCCTCGGCCTTACCGGTTATCACATAATCGGCAATGGCGTTTATCGGAGCATCAGGGTCGCTGTTCACGGCGATGATGATTCCGCTCTCCTGCATACCTGCCACGTGCTGTATCTGACCGGATATGCCGCAGGCTATATACACCTTGGGGCGCACTATCAGGCCGGTTGAGCCTATCTGGCGGTCGGAGGAGACAAAGCCGGCATCGATGGCCGCGCGTGTCGCGCCCACCTCGCCGTGCAACAGTTGTGCAAGCGTGAAAAGCTTGTCAAAATTCTCCTTGCTGCCCATTCCGTAACCGCCGGCAACAACAATAGGTGCGTTGCGCAGATTATTTTCGGCCGGCTTTATATAGCGTTCGAGCACCTCTACCACGAAATCGGCATCAGTGACATAATCGCAGACATCG
>CALBKR010000421.1 GCA_937896105.1 uncultured Bacteroidales bacterium | reverse complement strand
GTGTCCTCGATATACGCTCCGAACCGAACAGACGCATCAGGTTGTCCTCGAGTGAAACGAAGAATACCGAAGAGCCCGGGTCACCCTGGCGTCCGGCACGGCCTCGCAACTGCCTGTCGACACGGCGCGATTCGTGGCGTTCGGTACCGATGATGGCAAGACCGCCGGCATCGCGCACCTCCTTGCTGAGCTTGATATCGGTACCACGACCGGCCATATTGGTGGCGATGGTAACGGTTCCCGAAAGACCGGCCTTGGCAACAATGTCGGCCTCCTTCTGGTGCAGTTTGGCGTTGAGCACGTTGTGAGGTATCTTGCGAATTGTGAGCAGTCGGCTCAGCAACTCCGAAATCTCGACCGATGTGGTACCTACAAGCACCGGGCGTCCGGCCTTCACAAGCTTGTCTATCTCCTCGATTACAGCATTGTATTTCTCGCGCTTTGTCTTGTAGATGCGGTCGTTCATATCCTTGCGCGCGATGGGTCGGTTGGTTGGGATAACCACCACATCGAGCTTGTAGATGTCCCAGAACTCGCCAGCCTCGGTCTCGGCTGTACCGGTCATACCGGCAAGCTTGTGGTACATACGGAAATAGTTCTGCAGTGTGATGGTCGCGAATGTCTGTGTCGCAGCCTCCACCTTCACGCGCTCCTTGGCCTCGATAGCCTGGTGCAAACCGTCGGAGTAGCGGCGGCCTTCCATTATACGGCCTGTCTGCTCGTCGACAATCTTCACCTGTCCGTCCTCCGAAACCACATACTCTACATCGCGGTCGAACATTGTGTATGCCTTCAGCAACTGGTTTATCGTGTGGATACGCTCCGATTTTATAGAGTAGTTTGTCAGCAGTTCCTCTTTCTTTGCCACCTTCTCCTCGTTGCTCAGCTTGTCGTCATTCTCGAGCAACGAGAGCTCCGATGCAATGTCGGGCAATACGAAGAAGTTCTGGTCGGTCTGGTTACCGGTGATAAGCTCGATACCCTTGTCGGTGAGGTCGGCGCTGTTGCTCTTCTCGTCGATGACAAAGTAGAGCGGTTCCACAGCCTCGGGCATACGCTTGTTGTTCTGCTCCAGATAAATCTCCTCGGTCTTCAGCATACCGGTCTTTACGCCCGGCTCACTGAGCAGCTTGATGAGTGCCTTGTTCTTTGGCAACGCCTTGTGGCTGCGGAACAGTGACAGGTAACCTGCGTTCACCTCATCCTTGTTGTCCGAGTATATCTTTGTCCTTGCCTCGGCAAGCAGCTGAGTGGCAAGTTTCTTCTGTGCCTCTACAAGGCGCTCCACCAATGGACGGTACTCCTCGAACATCTGGTCGGTGTTGCGTGGCACGGGACCCGAAATGATGAGCGGAGTACGGGCGTCGTCAATGAGCACCGAGTCGACCTCATCGACAATAGCATAGTTGTGCATACGCTGCACAAGGTCGCTTGGCTGTGTTGCCATATTGTCACGCAGATAGTCGAAACCGAACTCGTTGTTTGTACCGAATGTGATGTCGGCAAGGTAGGCCT
>CALBKR010000420.1 GCA_937896105.1 uncultured Bacteroidales bacterium | reverse complement strand
ACAAGATGCACTAATAACAGTATCGACCTACACGGGAAACACAAAAATAGGCGACGAGGGCTACACCCTCGAAATTACCACCGAGGGAATAAAAATAGCCGCAAACACTGCACAAGGCACATACTACGCCTTTCAGACAATAAAAAAACTGTTACCTGCCTGCGTAATGGCCCAGGTAAAAGACGATACGGTAACAGAATACGCCCTGCCGTGCCTGAGCATAATAGACGCCCCCCGATTCGAGTATCGCGGATTTATGCTCGACGTTGCGCGACACTATTTCGAGGTTGCCGAAATTAAACGTATGATTGAGGTAATGTCGTACTACAAAATGAACCGCTTCCATTGGCACTTGACCGAGGACCAGGGCTGGCGCATCGAGATAAAGAAATACCCGAAGCTGACCGAGGTTGGCGCTTGGCGCGACAGCAAGGTCTGCGCATGGGGAGATGTAAAGCCTGATGGAATACGCTATGGTGGTTTCTATACCCGTGAAGATATAAAAGAGGTTGTAGAATATGCAAAGGAGCGTTTCATTGAGATTGTACCCGAGGTGGATATACCGGGGCATTCACAGGCTGCAGTCGCTTCATACCCGGAGTTCCTCTCTTGCGACCCCGAGAACAAGCACGAGGTGTGGCTGTGGCAAGGCGTGTCGGGTGATGTAATCAATGTTGCCAATCCCAAGGCTGTGCAGTTTGCCAAGGATGTAATAGATGAACTCACGGAACTGTTCCCGTTCGGATATATACACCTTGGCGGCGATGAGTGCCCAACAGGCAAGTGGGAACGCAATGCAGAGTGCCAGGCTTTGTTAAAGGAGATAGGCTCGACCAATTACCGCGACCTGCAGATACACTTCTATGAGCAGTTGAAAGAGCATATTGCGCAGAAACCGGCCGAAGAGCAGCGCAAGCTAATCTTCTGGAACGAGGTTTTGCACGGCAATACCGAGCCTCTTGGTGATGACATTACAATTATGGCGTGGATTGGTGCCGACGGTGCAGCCGTGGATGCTGCAAAGCGTGGTATGAATACAATCCTCAGTCCGCAGATTCCATACTACATCAACCGTCGTCAGTCCAAACTGGAGACTGAGCCACGTTCGCAGGGCTATGGCGATGAGACTGTAGAACGTGTCTACAACTACAAGCCGATGAACAATGTTGCCGAGGAACTGCAACCCAAATACCTTGGTGTGCAGGCCAATTTCTGGACCGAATGGGTAGAGGAGGCATCGGTGGTACAGTATCTTATGTTGCCACGCCTGGCTGCCGTTGCCGAGGCCGGATGGACACCGCAGGAGCTGCGGAATTATGACGATTTCCTTAACCGCTTGCAGGGTGAAGCGGAGTATTATCGCTTGAAAGGCGTTGATTACGGAAAGCACGTATTCAAGTAATCAGTGTGTGAATTTTCTTTTATATTGCGGTGCTGTTCAAATGGCACCGCAATTTTTTTTTGTATTTGTACTATAATGCGATGATTATAGTATATTTGCATTTTGTTAGTTAAATCAATTTATTTCGTGTTGGCTGGGATGTTGCTGCGTAAAATTATCCTTACAGTATCGTGCTTCTTCAAACATCTGTTTGTCCGCCATCTTTGCCCGGCGGGGTGTTTTTTGTGTCTTCTTGTTATTATATATATAATAAAATATTAAATTTTATTTGTATCTTTGCAGTCAAATTGCCCGAGAGGGCTTGTTTATCTTGAAAAACAGTTGCTTAATATGGATAAAATCAGAAATTTCTGCATCATTGCTCACATCGACCACGGTAAATCGACCTTGGCCGACCGTCTCTTGGAGACAACTAAGACCATCAATGTTACCGAGGGACAGATGCTCGACAATATGGATCTCGAGAAGGAGCGTGGCATCACTATCAAGAGCCACGCTATCCAGATGGAGTATATGTACAAGGGCGAGAAATATATCCTCAACCTCATTGACACTCCGGGACACGTTGACTTCTCGTACGAGGTATCGCGTTCCATCGCGGCCTGCGAAGGCGCATTGCTCGTTGTGGATGCTACACAGGGCGTTCAGGCACAGACAATATCGAACCTTTATATGGCAGTCGACCAGGGACTCGAGATTATCCCTGTAGTGAACAAGTGCGATATGATAAATGCGATGCCCGAGGAAGTGAAGGATGAAATAGTAGACCTTATCGGTTGCGACAGGGATGATATCATCGAGGCTTCGGGCAAGACAGGCCAGGGCGTTGATGAGATTCTTGCAGCAGTAGTGGAGCGCATTCCGGCTCCGGTCGGTGACGAAGAGGCTCCGCTGCAGGCGCTTATCTTCGACTCGGTGTTCAACTCGTTCCGCGGTATTATCGCATATTTCAAGATTACCAACGGTGTACTGCGCA
Organism: uncultured Bacteroidales bacterium; assembly: GCA_937896105.1. The sequence continues at coordinate 406 of CALBKR010000420.1, read as the reverse complement.
AGGGCGACAAGGTGAAATTCTTCAACACCGGCAAGGAGTATGATGCCGATGAAATCGGTGTGCTGAAGATGGAACTTTCACCACGCCAGGAGTTGCGTACCGGCGATGTGGGTTATATCATTTCGGGAATCAAGACATCGCGCGAGGTAAAGGTGGGTGACACCATTACACACATAGCACGCTCTTGTACTAAAGCTATCTCGGGTTTTGAAGAGGTAAAGCCGATGGTCTTTGCCGGTGTCTATCCCATTGATGCCGAGGATTATGAGGATTTGCGTGCTTCGCTCGAGAAATTACAGCTCAACGATGCATCGCTCACATTCACTCCCGAGTCGTCGGCGGCACTCGGCTTCGGTTTCCGTTGCGGTTTCCTTGGCCTGCTGCATATGGAGATTGTACAGGAACG
>CALBKR010000419.1 GCA_937896105.1 uncultured Bacteroidales bacterium | reverse complement strand
GCCTTCTTTATTTCGTCGGCTGTGGCTGATTTATTTATTCCGAGTATTTCGTAGCAATCTCTTTTATCTGCCATATGTTATAAACCTCGTGATATACCCACGAAAAGAGAGGAAGCTTTCCTCTCTTTCCGAATTGGTTTAGTGTTTAGTTAGCGCTCTTGTTGGTGAAGTCGGCGTCATAAAAATCGCCGTTGTTGTTACCGTTTGCGCCGTTATCGAAACCGCCGCCATTCACGCTCTTGTAGACAATGTATTTATCGGGGCGGGCTGTGGGTTCAAGAGGGTCGTTCACGGGATGCCACTGCAGCTCGACCTCTTTGTCGTTCTGCGACATCTCCATCGAGAAATGGCTCACGGGCAGTGGCTGGACTACAAACTCCTTGTCGTGCACATAGCAAAGATGTTTCAGAAGGGATTTATAGACGGCACGTGCTATCGTGAACTTGAAATCGGGGTCGTGGCCATAGACCATATCCGAGAAGTTCTGATGCGACAGCGACTCGAATATCACAGACGGGAGGTACGGAACACGTGTCTCGCCATAGTTGCGGTCGAGAATTCCGCGTACCGGCCAACGCTTGCCGTATCGCGCCGTGAGGTCGTCCTGCACGCTGTTGAGCAGATAGGATATGACATCGCGCGACATCTGGCGCGAGCGCCCTGTCTCGAGCGTGTCGCCATTGAAATCGGTAGTAACGATGCCCAGTGAGCCAACGACAGCATCATCGGCCTGATAGCCGGCATCGGAGTGAAAGCCGAACGAGAGTTCAAGAGGCACGTTAAGGCCTGTTGTGTCGGGGTTGTAGACCGAACCGCCCGAGAGATAATTGACGGCATTGGGACGCCCCACGACATCGTCGCGATAATCCTCCTTGCCCTCATAGACCGAATATACTTCGCGAGGGAAGCCGCCTGTCTGCATATTGTAACGCGCGCCTTCGAGATACCGGGGCATTCCGCTGGTCTCGTTCTTGGGGCCACGGGCTACATTGCCCATTCCGCCCCCGAAACGCACTGCATCGGCACTGACCACACCGCTGTGGCTGCTGTAGTTGCTCAAGGTCACACCCTGCACTCCGTCACAGCCTTTCCTGAAATGGAATGTCCCGAGATAGACCCAGGTACCGGCACCCATCTGCTGGTTGACCTTGAAATGTGTCTCGCCACCGCTGTGCGTGACACAATAGGAGGCATCGGGAACCGCATTGCGCAGTGTCTCGTATGTCACATACACGGCATACTCGCCATCCTCGGGGATATCGGGATGCCACACTGCTGTCGCCTGTTGCTTCTTGCTCTTGGTGGTCTTTGCGAAACGGGATGTTCCCATCGAGAAGGGGTCGTCAAGGTCGAAATAGACCTCTTTCATCGGTGCATAGCCGTTTTTTCTTGCCGTCCACTTGTTGTTCTTTGCACTCTGCTCGGTGTAACGTGAGCCGCCATTGCTCTTGTCATTGTCGACAATGACACACTGGGGTTGCCAGTCGCGCTCGCGCGGTGTGTAGACAAGAGCACCGGCATTCTCGAGCATAGGCATAAGGAAGGGAATGACAATGGATTGGGTAAAGAGGTCTTCTGTGGTGCAGAAGAGCGACGGGCGCTGCCATTTCCAGAACCCTCTCTCTACGTGGTAGAAGCGGCCGTGGCTCTGCCACAGAGCCAAATGACGCCCTTCGAGGCCATATTCCGCATCGAACGGACGGCTGACATTCTCGACCCAGGGCGCGCCGTCGTAGTCTATTCCGCCCCAGAGCCTCGAGTTGTCGGGCTTTCCACGGCGGATTATATTGGGGACGCGCTCCTCAATGGCGCGGTCGTCGTAGACAACATCGACCCTGTACTTACGCAGTTTCTTGGGCAGAATGGCGCGGATATCCTTGTATATCTTGTCGATAACAGGTGTTGTAAAGGCCTGGCCTGCAAATGCCTCGTTGCAGTATATGGTAATTTTCTTGGCCTTGCTGTCGACGATAATATTCCTCTTGCGACCGCCTATGCCCGAATATTTGAGCTGCGTGCGGTCGGATGTGTAGTTCTTGAAGTACTCGGCCAAGGCGCGTGAAACAGTTTTGTCGACACTTTGTGCCGACAAAACCGATATTCCAAGGATGCAAAATATTATTGCAAGAAAGCGCCTCGACATTGTATGAGGGGTATTTCTTACTTGGCTGCAAGCGTTTCTATCTCACCGAGCAGAGCCTTTGCATCGGCATTGAAAGAATCGCAAAGCGCATTGAAGTATTTCTTTGCAGGCATACCGGGCTCTACGTGGTTTACACGTGCGATGTATTCGGTATTGAGGTTGAATATCTTGTTGAACAGTTCGACCCACGCTTCGGTATTCCCCTGCGCGTCGTATGAGAGCAGGAATGCCTCGGTTGCGAGTTCGTCAGCTACAAATGTTATCACCTTCTTGAGATTTTTTCTACTTGCCATAACGGTTTTTGTTTATAGGTTTATAAATGTGAGGTAAAGATAAGGTTTTTTGCAGATATAAGCAACTGCCTGCAACAAGAAGCTGTTTAAATTTTATTAAAAAGAATATATTTTGACAAGCTGCGAATAAAAAAGATGAAAGCTCTTTCAAAATTCACAAAAAAAGGCGAAATTTGCCGATAAATAGAATTATCATCTAACATTTATAGAATATGAAAATTAGTGCATTGCAGAAAGCAAGGGCTGCATACCAGCCAAAGCTTCCCCAGGCATTGACCGGGACAGTGAAATTGTGTGAAGGTGCTGCGACTGAATCGGTAGCAGACCAGGAGGCCATCAAGGCGTTGTTCCCCAACACATACGGTATGCCGTTGATTC
>CALBKR010000418.1 GCA_937896105.1 uncultured Bacteroidales bacterium | reverse complement strand
GGCATTCACTGTTGTTGCCTGCACCTTCACGCCCGGACAAGCCTTTTCAATGATTTCCCGGAAAATATCCATCACGCATATCTCGCTCTCATAATGCCCCACACCCGCAACAATCATCCCGTCATAATTGAAGAGGTCGTGATAACGTGCCTCGCCGGTAAGGTATATATCGGCACCGGCAGCCAATGCAGCACCGGCAAACGAGCCGCCTGCTCCACCGCACAAGGCAATGCGCTTCACTCTCTTGCCAAGCAGTGATGTATGACGCAATGAGCCCACATTGAATTTCTCTTTGATGTCAAGCAGCACATCGGCCTCGTCGCGTTCAACAGGCAACTCTCCTATTACGCCCGTGCCGACACTGCCCCAACTGTTCTTCAACGGATATATGTCGTATGCAGGCTCTTCATAGGGATGTGCCCCAAGCAATGCCTTTATCACACGGCCTTTGATATACGCCGGCATAACAGTCTCAATCCTCACCTCGTTCTCCCTGTGCAGCTCACCTACTTTGCCGCAGAAGGGGTTACACCCTTCAGTCGCCTCAAAGGTACCCACGCCATCCACATTATAGCTGCACGAGCCATAGTTGCCTATGTGACCGCAGCCTGCGGCGAAGAGCGCTTCTCGCACTGCATCGGCGTGCGAATGCGGCACATACACCGCAAGTTTCAGCAGCGCATCCTCTTTGGGAACAAGGATGCGCACGTTCTGGAGGCCAAGAATTTCAGCTATCCTGTAATTCACGCCGCCAGGGGCGTTGTCGATATTGGTATGTGCCGAATAGACCGCAATGCCATTAGCAAGTGCCTTGAGCACGCAACGCTCAACATAACTGCAGCCTGTTATACGTTTTAATGGGGAGAAAATAAGGGGATGATGCGATACAATGAGGTTGCACCCCGATGCTATCGCCTCGTCGACAACCGACTCGGTCACATCAAGACACAATAAAACCCCTGCAACTTCCGCTTCTGTCAATCCAATCTGCAAGCCGGCATTATCAAAGCCATCCTGCAGCGGCAGAGGCGCGAACATTTCAAGGGCATTCGCTATATCTTTTATCTTTACCAAACTGATATAAGAATATTCCGACTGCAAAGATACTATTTTTTTTCATTCCTCAAAACAGATACACTCAAATATATCTGTCTTGCAAAAGAAGGTGACTGATGTGCCCCCCAAAAGTTGGACGGTTTAACATTATTAAGAGGCGCTCTTAGATTGGAATAAAGCTCGGTAAAACAAAATTTCATAACAAAACCCCGAAAGTTTTTTGTCTAACTTTCGGGGTTCATGTCAGGTTCATTTGCTTTTTAGTCACACTCTTTTGCAGAATATTGTATTATATCAGCAAATCTTGTCGTATGCGCTCTTTATCTGGTTCAGTGCACGTTCAAGTGTAGCACGCGGGCAACCGAGGTTTATGCGCATATAGCCCGACCCTTCCTCGCCGAACATCGCGCCGTCGTTCATACCCACCTTTGCCTCACGGATAAAGAAATCGACAAGCTCGTCGTGCGGCAGGCCAAGGCCTCGCGCATCGAGGAAGACAAGGAATGAAGCCTGCGGGCGAATCATACCCATCTTGGGCATATTCTCCTTGAGATACTGCTCCATAAAGTCGATGTTGGCCTCGACATACTCGAGCATCTGCTCAAGCCACTCCTCACCCTCGGTGTATGCGGTAGCTACAGGTCCTGTGGCAAATACGTGCGCCGTGTCGAGTTCGCTCTTGCGAAGGAACTCCTGATATTGCGCACGCAATGCCTCGTTCTGTATGATATGATACGAGCTCTTGAGACCGGCGATATTGAAGGTCTTGCTTGGTGCAGTACATGTCACTGTAATCGCCGCAAATCTTTCGTCCAGATCTGCAAACACATGATGCTGATGTCCTTCATAGACAAAGTCACAGTGGATTTCGTCACTTAACACCTTCACATCATATTTTACAC
>CALBKR010000417.1 GCA_937896105.1 uncultured Bacteroidales bacterium | reverse complement strand
GTTGAGCCTCTCTGTCGCGGGCGAGAAATATGTGGCTCCGAAGCGCTCCCAGATATAATCTGCGGCCACCGTTGATGGGTGAATCATATCCTCGGCATAGAAGCGATAGTCGCGCAGCTCGTCGAGCATTATCTCATACGAGGGAAAATAGAGTGTACTGAGGGGGTAGAGCCTTTGCAACTGCTCGATGGCAAGCAGAAGCGTTGCCTTGCTCAGCTGATTGTCGTGCGCGCCGTCGCGCAGATGTCTTATGGGACTTACGGTAAGGAGTATCTGCAGTGTGGGGCGTCGTTGCAGCAGTGCGTCGATGGTGGCCGACATTTGCGATACAATCTCTCCGACGTCCGAGAGGCTGCGTGTAAAATGAGATTGTGGCAGCTTGTGGCAGTTGCCCACCACGCGCCCATCCGAGGCGCGACGATAGACGTAGGCGGTGCCGAAGGTAATCAGTATCAGGCGTGCTTGGGGGAGAAAAGCGTGTGCCTTGGCCAGACGCCCGTTGATGTGTGTCAGACACTCTTCGCGCGTGGAAGCACTGAACGAGCCGTGGTGCATCAGGCTGTGCCACAAGCCTCCGTGCTCCACCAGTTCGGGTGAAGCCTCGTCATACGTCCGCCCTTCCATCAGTTGCTTGAGAGCCGTGGCTATGCTCAGAGGGTTGTAGAGTACACCGAAGGGGTTCTCGTCGCATACAAATTTGCTTGTCGCCAACCGTTTCCCTATGTTTTCCGCGAAGCACGATCCCATAATCAGGATGGGGCACTCGTGGGTGATTTCCACCTTGTTTCGGGGTATCTCTACGGGGGTAATGAAGCCTTTATACATGGTTATGAAGAAAAAAATCTCTGCAAATGTAAGCATATTAAGGTTATTTTGCTACATTTGCACGATTATTTGTAACAAGAATGAGCAATAATACTGCATATAAGCTGTTGAAAGACATCCAGACGCCCGATGATTTGAAGCGTTTGAAGCCCGAAGAATTGCCTGAGGTATGTGCCGAGCTCCGGCAGGATATCATCGATGAGGTGTCGCAAAATCCTGGTCACTTCGGCTCCAGTTTGGGGGTTGTGGAGTTGACCGTGGCTTTGCACTATGTCTTCAATACCCCCTACGACCGCATTGTGTGGGATGTGGGACATCAGGCTTATGGACATAAGATATTGACCCGGCGGCGTGAAGCCTTTTGCACCAATCGGAAATTGGGCGGTATCCGCCCCTTCCCTTCACCTGAAGAGAGTGAGTATGATGCCTTCATCTGTGGCCATGCCAGCAACTCCATTTCGGCCGCATTAGGTATGGCTGTGGCAGCTACGGAGAAGGGAGAGAAAGACCGGCGGGTGGTAGCCGTCATCGGTGACGGTTCGATGAGTGGCGGATTGGCTTTCGAGGGGTTGAACAATGTCTCTTCAACGCCTAATAATCTGTTGATTATCCTCAACGACAACAATATGGCCATCGACCGTAGCGTGGGTGGTATGAAAGAATATCTGGTGGAGCTGAACACCAGCAAATGGTACAACTTGTGGCGTTACCGCATTTCGCAGAAGTTCATGGAGTGGGGATGGCTGAACGACAAGATGAAGAAACGTATCCTCCGTTTCAACAACAGCTTGAAGTCGCTCTTCAGCAATCAGCAGAATGTGTTTGAGGGCATGGACATCCGCTACTTCGGCCCGGTGGATGGGCATAATGTGAAGAATCTGGTGCAGGTGTTGCGTACCATCAAGGATATGGAAGGACCGAAGTTGCTCCACATACACACCACCAAGGGCAAAGGCTTTGCACCGGCTGAACAGGCGGCCACCGTATGGCATGCACCCGGCATCTTCGACAAGGAGACGGGCGAGCGCATAGTGACCGATACCGAAGGAATGCCTCCGCTTTTCCAAGATGTCTTCGGACGCACGTTGCTCGAGCTAGCCGGTGAAAACCAGCGCAT
>CALBKR010000416.1 GCA_937896105.1 uncultured Bacteroidales bacterium | reverse complement strand
TCAGCACAACAAAGGAAACATGCCCGGAGTGGTTACGATGTTCTCAATAGTATGATGATTCCCGGCTTGATGGTCGATTGTCAGAACCGCGAATAGAGATTGTCACCCCTTCGGTGTATGTCCGTCCTTTGTGAATTTGAACGATTCATATACAGCATCTCTCTTACTTGAATGTGGCTCGGCGTTCAAACCAACCTCTTTGATGAACTGCCAACTAGTTTGTGCTGCCATAGCCTGTGCTTCGATACATGCTTTGAGAGGACTATTGATAGCAGACTCAATATTAGAACTATTCTCCGTATCGGATGCTATATGTGAGGGATTTTTGTCGTCTTTCATAATCAAAGGTTCTTATATACAATTCAACTCCAATTAGTGATATGCTTTAAATGCAAATATAATATTTCTTTATTAATATGTAATGTTTGTATGCCTTCGTTTCGACAGGACAATTAGAAATGTTTGCCCAATACAACCGGTTTGTTGTTCGTTTGTTGTTCGCTTATGCAATTTATCTCTGCCGTTAGTTGTTATTGTCCTAAAAATAGTTACTTTTGCATAACTTTTCATTTGCAACTGTTGTAATACAGTTGGAGAAATGGACTGATGTCTGTATAATATTTAATAAGAAATAGTTATGAAAAAGATTTTTGCATTATCTACAATGCTGCTGATGTTTGTTGCTGTTGCGATGACATCGTGCAGTTCCGAGAAATCGGCAACCAAGGCTTTTGTAAAGAGCGGATACGAAATGACACAGCTCACTCCCGAGCAGCAGTCGGCTTTGTCGCCGCTTATGGCTGCGTTCCCGGTATATAGCCAGACAGCCGCAGGTTATCTTGTGGCCGAGAACTCAATCACTTTTGTGTATGACCAGGATGACACAGCTTGGAACGTATATGCACAGGCACTGCGCCTCGATGGCTTCTCAAGCGTGGGTACAGGCTATGTAAAGGCCGACAAGGCGTTGGGTGTTACATATAACGTGAGCTCAAACACAACTACAATCTACAAAAGACCTTATCGAATTGTAACATTTGCGTGTGCCGAGTTCTAAATGGCTGATTTGTAAAATGATTATAAAAGGAGTGATTTCGTTGCGGTTTCACTCCTTTTTTCGTTATCTTTTCGTATCTTAGCCCTTTGAAAGAACCAATGATTTATGACCCCACAGGAACGTATACTGCAACTGCGCCGTGAACTTCACAGGCATAACCATAACTACTATGTCCTTAACTCTCCTGCAATAAGCGACTATGAATTTGATATGTTGCTCAAGGAACTGCAGGAACTCGAGGCCGCGCACCCCGAGATGTATGACCCCAATTCACCAACCTTGCGTGTGGGGTCGGACATTACCAAGGAGTTCAGGCAGGTGCAGCACAAATATCCGATGCTCTCCCTTGGAAATACCTACTCCAAGGAGGAGGTAGCCGAGTTCTTCGACAGGGTGAAGCGCGCTTTGAACGAGGATTTCGAGATTTGCTGCGAACTCAAGTTCGACGGAACATCGATTTCGCTCACGTATGTCAACGGCAAGCTGGTGCGTGCGGTTACCCGTGGCGATGGAGAGAAGGGTGACGATGTCACGGCAAATGTAAGGACAATACGCACTGTTCCGCTGGTGCTCAACGGCAGTGGCTATCCCTCGGAATTCGAGATACGCGGTGAGGTGCTTATGCCGTAGGAGGTGTTTGAACGCCTCAACGAGGAGCGTTCGCGTGCCGGCGAGCAGCTTTTTGCCAATCCCCGCAACGCTGCTTCGGGCACACTCAAGTTGCAGGATTCCTCTGTGGTGGCAAAGCGCTCCCTCGATGCCTATCTCTATTTCCTGCTTGGTGAACAACTGCCGGCAGAGGGGCATTACGAGAACCTTGAGGCTGCCCGGGAGTGGGGCTTCAAGATATCGGACTATACCTGCAAGTGCCGCACTGTCGATGAGGTGTTCGCGTTCATTGAGAGGATGGACACCGAACGCAAAAACCTGCCCTTTGCCACCGATGGCATTGTGCTGAAGGTGAATTCCCTGCGCCAGCAAAGAAACTTGGGCTACACGGCCAAGTCGCCTCGTTGGGCAATAGCGTATAAATTCCAGGCAGAGAGTGCCGTGACGCGTCTCAACGAAGTAACCTATCAGGTAGGGCGCACCGGCGTGGTTACCCCGGTGGCAAATCTCGACCCGGTACAGCTGTCGGGAACTGTTGTGAAGCGTGCATCGCTGCACAATGCCGACATCATAGAGAAATTCGACCTGCATATCGGTGATATGGTATATGTGGAGAAGGGTGGTGAGATAATCCCCAAGATAACAGGTGTCGATACCTCGGCGCGTTTTATGCTTGGCGAGAAGGTGAATTTCATAAAGAACTGCCCCGAGTGCGGAACACCGCTTGTCCGTTACGATGGCGAGGCTGCGCACTATTGCCCCAATGAGGCTACCTGTCCACCGCAAATAAAAGGGCGTATCGAGCATTTTGTGTCGCGCGATGCAATGAATATCGACTCGATAGGCCCCGAAACTATCGAACAGCTCTACAACTATGGCTTGATAAAGGATATCGCCGATATATATGCCTTGCAGCCCGAGGATTTGATGTTCCTGCCCAGAATGGGTGAGAAATCGGCTCTGAATATCGTAGGTGGAGCAGAGGCTTCGCGCAAGGTGCCTTTTGAAAGAGT
>CALBKR010000415.1 GCA_937896105.1 uncultured Bacteroidales bacterium | reverse complement strand
TGATGTCACGATAGGTCTTCTCGAGGCAGAATGTCTTCGGTTAAATCGGGCTTTTTTTATGTCTCAAACAGATTGCAGGCCATACGTGACGCTGAAATGGGCACAAAGCTCCGACGGTTTCATCGACCTGCTCCGTGACAGTGGCAGTGCGGTGAAAATATCGACGCCGGTATCACAGGTGGCGGTTCACAAGTTGAGAGCCCGTCACGATGCCATTATTGTCGGCCGTCAAACAGCACTGCTCGATGACCCCTCCCTTGATATACGCCATTGGACGGGGCGCACACCGTTGCGTCTTGTGATAGACAAGAACGGCACGTTGCCCTCTTCGCTTAAAATCTTTGATGGCAGGTATCCGACAAAGGTGTATACGGCTTGTAAAGTGGAAGATAAATTTGGTAAAAATGTTGAACAGGTGGTGCTGGACTTCAACCAGCCTCTGATACCGCAGATGCTTTCGCATCTTGCATCTTTGAAAATCGGCAGTCTGCTTGTAGAGGGTGGCGCCACCTTGTTGCAGTCTTTCATCGACGCCTCGCTATGGGATGAGGCTCGGGTCGAGGTGAACCGTTCTCTGCAGTTGGGTGCCGGAGTGGTGGCACCGTCACTTCCAGATAACCTGCTCTGTGGAAAAAGTGTGCTTGCCGGTAATGAAATCCTCTCTTTTAGCAGGCAAAAACTCCTTAATAAATTTAAAATATTATAAATATAGCCTTAAATATCGCGTAAACCAAAAAATGTTGCTAATTTTGCAAATTGAACGTAAAGTGAATGTCTATGAAAAAGAGATTGGCAATATATTTGGCTACAGCGATGTTGTTTATGACCGTGTCCTGTATCGAGGACGAGGATGATGTCGTTCTGTCGCCATATGCGATGATGGATTCATTCAGTATCGGGAGTGTCAGCTCCGAGTACCCTTCGTTTACCGCTGAAGGCTTGGATACTTTTGTAACAAAAACTATAGATTTCAGTTCAAGGCGTTTTACAATCGATCAGGTTGCCGGCGAGGTCTATAATGTCGATTCGCTCCCATTTGCCACAAAGGTCGATAAGCTGTTGGTGAATATGCAGGTGACAGGCTACGCTTCGATTTATGTCGACAGTATCGGGCTCTATGACTACTTTTCATCGTCAGACTCCATCGATTTCTCCTATCCGCGCAAATTCCGCATTACATCGGCCGATTCAGAATATAGCAGGGATTATATCGTGAAAGTGAATGTACACCAGGTCGAACCTGAACTGATGGTCTGGAAAAAACAGGCTGCGATAGATGGCCTGTGTCCTCTCCGTGCATTGGAGTTTGATGGCTCGATGTGCCTTTTCGGCGAAAAGGATGGTAAGTGGGCGGTCGCAAAATCAGAGCTTTCAGGTGCGCCATCTTGGCAACAGGCTTTCGCCGAAGGGTTGCCTTCTACGGCCAATCTTGCAACAGTGCAGCTTTTCAAAGGAGCACTTTATGCCGTTGCAGCCGACGGACTCTATACTTCGACCGATGCAGTCAACTGGTCTCAATGCTATAACGGCAACGGTTTGGTCGCTATTGTAGGATCATCCGATGCCGATGGCAAAATGTGGGTGGCAAGCGCCGATGAACTCTTCTTTACCACTGATGGTGTAAATATTGAATCGGCCGGCAGCCTGCCCACTGGTTTTCCTGTATATGGCGTTTCCATCGCATCATATATTCTCAGTCATCACAGCGGTATTGTAAGATATATGCTTGTCGGTTATGCCGATGAGTCAATGGATGGCAATGTGGTTGTCTGGAGCAAACTCTCCACAGATGAGGGTTGGGCAAGGTATGAGAATAGTGATAACCCATACGCCTGTCCGGCGTTGAAGGGGTTGTCCGTGGTGAGGTATGACGATTGTCTGTATGCACTTGGTGGTGCAGGAGTAGTGAACGGAGTGGATGTCGATGCCTTCTCGTCATTCTACATCTCAAAGGATAATGGAATAACCTGGAAAACACCCGCAGGCTTCTATCAGCGTATGCCGGCTGCGTTGAACGGCAAGGATGTGCCATTTGCTGTCGCTGTGGACTCGAATAATATGATGTGGATAATCAGTGGCGGGGAAGAAGGTGCCGTGTGGGAGGGGATAATAAACCGTTTGGGTTTTAAAAACTGAAATAGATGCAGTTTTATTGTGCAGAAAAGGCGTGTTTGTTATTGAAAGCAAAAACTACAGCGGCTCAATATACGGAAATGATGCGGACAAATACTGGAAACAGATTTTAGCAACCTACGGAGGAAAAACATA
>CALBKR010000414.1 GCA_937896105.1 uncultured Bacteroidales bacterium | reverse complement strand
TGCTTATGTATCGGCTGTCATTCAGTTGTCGGGCAATGAAATCTTCGGGTATTGTCTCCATCAATAGTTTACGTGTCTTTACCCGGTTTTGGTTATAATTATCTTTTATAAATTGCTCATATTCGCCAACAGTGAATATCTTAACAACCTTGCCGTTTGACAGCTCAATTTTTCTACCATTTTCCTCTTTAATGAATTCAAGTCCTAATCGCCTGTCTTTTAATTTGTTAATTTCGGATTCACAAATGACCTTATTCGATAGTGAATCGTCGAAATAACGCGACTGTGGAATTATATGCTCTATTTCATATGCAGGCGTGAACAATTTAGCCAATGGTATCGGTTGCCCAGTATATGGGGAACGGTATTTCTGTTCCAACCATAGCTTGTATCTTAAGACTTCGCTTCTAGTAGGTTGTTTTTTTGTGTCGCTCTCCTTGAACTTTTTTAGAATTGTTTCAATATCTTCTGGGAGGTTGTTTGTTGAGTTCAGGACTCCATCCTCATATATGCGGAGTATTTCTTGTTGGCTTGGAGAGTAGGGGCGTACATTATCAATCTCAAATTCCGGGTTTGCAAATTCCATCAATAATGTCTTGATGCGCAGGTTAGCATTCTCGTTCTCTAAGATTTGTTGCGTCATCTTTTTGCGCTTGTCCGCAGGATTTTTCATTTCACGCCCAAGCTCAATATGTATTTCGTCAATATTACCGTACTTTTTCCAAATATCCCGTACGGTGCGAAGGGTCTCTGTTATGACTTGTTCTACAATAGGGTTGCGCAAGGAGTGTTGTTTGAATGAGTCCAAAAACCTTTGCAAGTCTTCTGGAGTCTGCCATTTTGTAACATCCTTAGCTTCGGAATGGCGGTTGTATACAATGTAGCAGGCAAGCCAAAGCGGCAGGGCCTTGAAATCCGATATGTTTGTAAGGTTAAATGTCTTTTCCCTAACGCGGTTCTTTATATTCTCATCATATTCTCCGGTTATAATCCTGTCAATTCTTTCAAGTGTCTTCTTGTCTATGTTTGTCTGTGACCAATACTTGCCCATTCTCATTAATGGTAGCAACTTTTTAATGGCTTTGGCAGAATATGCACCATATTCTTTCTGAAATGGTGGAAATTTCTGGAATGTAGTGGTGAAAGAATCCCCCAAACTATATGTATCTGCAAATTTTTGCAATGCTTTTGTCAGTTCTTGTTTGTCTTCTACAGAATATAATATATGCCATAACCATTCTTCTGTTTCCGCTGTCAGGAAATCGGGTTCTACATTGGCTTTGGATAGATATGATAGTATCTGTGCGTGGGTTTCGTTGCAGGGATATTTCTTTTTGTCATCTTCTACATAATTCCAACGATAGCTTTCAGCGTTTTTCTTTATCCCGAATGTGGGGCATTTCAAAAATTCTTTCTGGTTTAGCTCCTTTTTGTCATTTAACCAATCGAATAAAGCTACATAATCATCTTCGTTCCTCAAGAATTCTCTTGTAACATCCTCGTCTTTGCTCAAGCCTTTCTTGTAGATACGTAAATTGCATATGAATTGCCAAAGCCGGAATTCTTGATACAGCGGATGGGATTTTGCAATGCATTTTATACCATAGCTCTTTTTCTCGCCTGTTTCCTTGTCAATAACGGTATATCCTTCGTATTGGCAATTGTCTATCAACGATTTTTTTGTCTTTAAAGGGCGCTGATAGAATAAAATGTCTTCAACGAACAAGTAAGTGAAATCTCTGTTTGCAATGTTCTGCCTGTAGGCTTCGTTGCTTGGATACAGTTCTTCTATAGAGTCCCGGTATAATTCTCTGTCTTGTAGTTCTTTGTGAAACTCTGTCTGTTTTTCTAAAATCCGGACAAGTTCGTCCTTGTAGAATTTCCTTTCTATTGTACGTACTAATTTGCCTCGTACTTTCTGATTTGGGGTTTGGAGAATCGTATCGTATATATATGCGCCGACAGTCTTGCCGGAATGCTCGATGTCTGATTGCGTCCTTTCTTTGACAAGTGTCCAATCATCCTCATTGGGAGAACGGAATGAGCGTTTGACATTGCCCTCCTTGTCCGTTTTTGGCGTGCCGTCATCATTCAAATCTGTTGTGACAATAAATTCTTTGGTTTTGCCTTCCCAATCTAAAAAGACGCTGCTCGTACGCCTGTATATCCATCCGTTCTCCAAATGGACATTGTACCATACATCTTTTCCTTTCTTCTCTCCTGAATTTTCAACAGATACTACTTTTAGGGCAATATATTCAATTCTTTTATTCTTGTCAGTCTCTTTTTCTTCTCCTCTTAGCTGGTAATATCCGCGTTTTTGGTTGAAATTTAATAAAATCCAAGCCAACTCCTCTTTTGATATCTTTTGAGTCAGAGCTTTCTTGCGTAAATAATAAATTGTCCAATCGTATGGTATTTTCTTGTCTCTAAAGTCTGGATGTTGCGATTTAAAGTCTTGCAACATCTCATCGAAAGAACTCTGGAACAGGAAATGGTATTTGCCTGTTTCGTTCTTTACCCAAGCCAATTTGGGCTCTTCTCCATCTTTTATCTTGCCATAACGGGTTAGTGCCTGTGAATAGTGAACAGGTAGGAAACCAATAGTGTCAAGAACCCTATGTAGGCGTTCTCTGCGTTGTATGCATCGTTCTATCAGGTGTCGTACTCCTCGTAGCCGTGTCCTTTCTGCAGTCTGCGAGATAGTATTTCCACGGTCGAAATCGCCGAGAATAGCAGCGTCCATTGGAATGATGCGGCTACCGGCCGCCTCAATCCTCTTCAAAAGAAAACTGTCATTATTCTTTTCTGCCAATAATACAGCCCAACCAATACTATTGGTTCCTAAGTCTAAACCTAATATCCTTTTCATCGTGATTTTTTTTGTTATATCACAAAAATAACCAATGATTATTGTAATTCCAAATAAAAGTGCTATATTTGCTGAACTAAATGAAGCAAATCACAATAAGGATTATTCCGTTGTGAAAACATTCAAGGTGGAGCGTTAGCTTCGCCTTTTTTTCTTACTTCTGTCTAAAAACAGCTATAAAATAGCCGTCTCCACGCATCGCGTGGAGACGGCTAACTTTATAGCGTTGTGTTCGATTACTTTGCCTCTTTCTCTATCTCGTCTTCTACAAGATGTATCTTGTCGAGGATTACCTTTGCATCGAGCTTCAGTTTCTCGACCTTCTGCTTCATTGTGTCGACGAGGCTGGCGCCCTTCTTGTTCGATACGCTGAGGAAGCCGAGGTTGTTCTCATATGTGGCTATCTCGTTTTTCATAGCCTCATACTGGCGTATAAGGTGGTCGCGCTCACGCTGCAGGCTGCCTCCGCCCTTGCCGATATTGCTGCGGAAGTTGGCGAGCTTGCGCTCGTTGGCGTTGATGTGAAGCTTCTCATATACATCGTTGAGAGCCTGCTTGTACTCCTTGTAGAGCTTGTCCTTCTCCTTGAAGGGTACGAAACCTATGCTGTTCCACTCCTGGGTGAGTGCCGATACCTGCTTTATCTGTTCTGCCGATGCTTCGGTGGTGTCGATGGCTTTGAGTTTCTCTATAACCTCGCGCTTGAGCTTCAGGTTCTCGAGCTCTACACTGCGCTGTGACGATGTCGCTGCATTGCGGCGCTCGAAGAAGTAGTCGCAGGCGCTTACGAAGCGTTTCCACAATGACCTCGTCCGTCCGCTGGCGGATGTCGGTGTCTTCCATGCGTTCCCCGGCCAGCAGCTCGCCGACACTGACACCCAGAATTTCGCCAAGGGGCGTGAGCAGTGTCGTATCCGGGAATCCCTTCCCGGTTTCCCAGCGGGAAACGGTTCGCCCGGAAACATGAAGCTGCTGCGCGAGCTCTTCCTGTGTAAGTCCTTTTTCCTTGCGGAGCGCTTCCTTTTCGCTTTCCAGCTTCCGGAGATTTTCCTCCGGGATGGATTTTGCGCGCAGGTTTTTGAGTTCCGCTTCGCATT
>CALBKR010000413.1 GCA_937896105.1 uncultured Bacteroidales bacterium | reverse complement strand
AGGGTTGTACTGCTTGTCTGTATGGAATGATGTCAAGGATCTAATTGCGCTCCCAGTAAAACTCTCGTTTTATGCCGAAAGCGTTGACAAAGGTATGGCGTTTTTTTGGAACTGCAAAATAGTTTCGCTCTTTTTTTTCAAAAAAAATCGCACTTTTTTTGCCTAAAAACAAAACAGGTTTGATTTTCAACAAGTTAAACAGGAATAAAAAAAAGGGCATTTTGCCCTTTTTTGCCTTTTCAGCTCTGCAGCTGTTCCGTGAGCAGCTGTTCAAGCTTATGGGCATCGAGATTAAGGAAAAATTTTCCTTTGTGCGCCACAGAAATACCACCGGTCTCCTCTGACACCACAATCGCTATCGCATCGGACATCTCGGTAACACCCATTGCCGAGCGGTGGCGCAAGCCAAGGCGTTTGGGAATATTCAGGTTATGGGAAACAGGCAGGATACACTGCGCTGCGACGATACGCTCACCGCGTATTATCATCGCCCCATCGTGCAAAGGAGCATTCTTGAAGAAGATAGCCTCGATAAGGC
Organism: uncultured Bacteroidales bacterium; assembly: GCA_937896105.1. The sequence goes on along the minus strand of CALBKR010000413.1, from coordinate 15,030 downwards.
GCTGGCTTATATCGGAATTTATAGGCTCACCGGTTGTTATCACATCCTGCAGAGACACGTTCCTCTCTATCACAATCAGCGCGCCCACCTTCTGCTGCGCCATACTGTTGCAGGCCATAACTACAGGCAGTATCACCAAGCTATCCTGCGCCTCGCTCTTGTGGCTGAACATCTTCGCGATATACTTTATGTAGCGGCGTGAACCCAGACTCTTGAAGAAGTTCCTTATCTCTTCGTGGAATATAACGATAAGCGCAATAGAACCCACATTCATCATCTGGTCGAACACCGAGCCGAGCAGGCGCATATCGAGAATCTTAGACACAAGCACCCAGGCGAAGAGGAACATCATTATTCCCACAAAGATATTCAGCGAGCCCGACTCCTTCATCAACCTGTAGAGATAGTAAAGCATCAGGGCAAACAGGAATATATCTATCGCATCCTTTATGGTAAAATCGAAAAACATCCTAATATATATTATATCACATTATAAAAATTCAAAGCCCGAGCCAGTTCAACGGCCTGCACAGCCTCCTTTACATCGTGCACCCTCAGAATATTCGCCCCACCGGCAAGTGCCTGAAGATTAAGTGCCGTTGTTACCGCCAAAGCATCACCCGGCTCAATGCCAAGCAAACGTGTAATCATCAACTTTCGCGACAGCCCCACAAGCAACGGAGCCTCGAGAATACTGAAATCGCGCAACGACGCCAGCATCTCATAGTTCTGCTCCATACTCTTGCCAAAGCCGAAGCCAGGGTCAACTATCACATCGGCTACGCCGGCCTGACGCAGCTGCCACAATTTCGACGCAAGGCGCTCCAGCACCTGCGGCAGGAAACTGCTGTACTGCACATCCTCGCCGGCAAAACCCACCGAATGGGTGAGAACATACGGCACACGGAGCGCCGCCACAGCATCAAACATCGAGCTATCCCATTCAAAGCCCGAAACATCGTTTATAATAGCCACATTATGGTTATCCACACACTCTCTTGCCACAGTCCCCCTGAAGGTATCGACCGACACCACCGCACCTGGCAGTTCCTTGTCGAGCAATTCAAGTGCAGCGTGCAGCCTTGCCATCTCCGTTTCCTGCGTAACAGGTTCGCTCCCTGGACGGGTCGAGCAGGCACCGATGTCAAGAATTGCCGCACCTGCATCGAGCATCCCCTTTGCGCGACGCACCAAAGCATCGGGCGATGCCAGCCTTGACTCGTCGTAGAACGAGTCATCGGTGACATTCAGTATTCCCATAACCACCGGCTTGTCGAGCAGCATCAGCCTGCCGCGCACATTTATGGAGTGTATCATATAAACTTATCGTCACATCATAGACAGCAGCAAACGAGCAAGAGACACATAGCTGCATCACTATCTCTCACAACGAGTGAAGCCAATCTTCGCTTTAAGGCAAAGGTAACAACAAAAATCGAAACAAGTTGTTATTTCAATTGAATATTTAATCCTTTTTTATAAATTTGCAACTTAATTGCAGTGGCAGCAAACCACCGACAGGATGCAAGCTGCCGCATAACCCCAAGAACCACACATATAAGAGCCAACCACATTGTATGCAAAAGAGATATTTCACCGTTGCCGGGCACAATTTCGCCATCACCACTACCGAGGACGACATATTAGAGTTGCTGCCGAACCTCTCGCCTTTTGAGCGCGAAACTGCCGCCGACCTGCTGTTCGAGCTGACAGTCGACAACAGCATCATCCCATCGTGGTGCGGCAACCGCATCGGCACCTTCCCCTGCCCCAGCGCAAAGTTCGAGGTCTACCGTCAGGAGAGCGGAGCATACCAGATACTGACGATGAATGAATTCGGCACCCCCTGCGCTTTTGTCCAGAGTGATGGGGAGCGACGCCATTTCTCATTGACCACCCGTGGCAACACGAGCGACAGGGTCTTCGGGCTCAACAACACACTAATGGTCGTCTTCACAATGTGTACAGCACCGCACAAGACATTGCTTATGCACTCGGCAACAGTAGAGAACGGCGGTAAAGGATATATGTTCCTTGGAGCAAGCGGCCAAGGCAAGAGCACCCACAGCAACAAATGGGTCGAACACATCCCGGGCAGCACGCTCATCAACGACGACAACCCCGTGATACGCATTGCCGACGACGGTACACCCATTGTCTACGGCTCGCCCTGGAGCGGCAAACGCCCCATATACAAGGATGTCAGCTACCCCATCGGCGGACTGGCAGCCATCGAGCAGGACAAGAAGAACTGGATACGCAAGGAGAGCATCCCCACAGCCTTCGGAATAATGCTATGCTCCTGCTCCACGCTAAAATTCGACAAAGAGATACACATATTCATCTGCAGCACCATAACAAAAGTGCTCGAACGCCTGCCGCTGTACACACTCTTCTGCCGTCCCGACGAAGAGGCAGCCAAGCTATCGAGCAGCACATTCGGAGTATGACAAGCGGCGTTACACAGAAAAAGGTCGACAACCACCTGTTTATGCAGGAGATAACCCGTATGTTCCGCCAACAGGGAAAGAAGAGCGTGACATTCGTGGTGCGCGGTTACAGTATGCGTCCTTTTCTCGAGGATGGACGAGACAAGGTCATCCTCACTCCCCCACGCCCGCCCAAGAAGGGCGATGTGGTGCTTGCCGAGGTGCGCGAACGCACATACGCCCTGCACAGGGTAATAAGGATTGATGACAACGGCACATACACTATGCGCGGCGACGGCAACCCGTTGAGTATGACCGAGCAGTTCACAAGCGACAAGATAATAGGCCTTGCCGACGGTTTCATCCGCAAGGGCAAGCCGGTGAGCATCGGCAGCCGCAAATGGCGTTGGTACTCGGCAACGTGGGAGGCTCTCAAACCGCTGAGGCGCATATTATTGGCAATATACCGAAGATTATAATATAAAACAATACGATTATGAAGATTAAAGAAGGATTTGAGATACAGAACGTATGCGGCGAGCACATCATTGTCCCTGCCGGAGCAGACAACGTGGATTACAGCAAGATTATCAGCCTTAACGAAACGGCGGCCTACCTGTGGGAGGGCGTTGCCGGCAAGGGCGATTTCACCGTTGAGGACTTGGTGAAGCTGCTGCTCGACGAGTATGAGGTCGAGGAGAGCATCGCACGCGAGGATTGCTGTGCCATCATCGAGCGCTGGAAGGAGATGGAGTTGGTTGAAGAGTAAAGCGAATAGAGTACAGAGAAAAGAGTACAGAGTACAGAGAAAAGAGAAAAGAGTACAGAGAAAAGAGTGCTTGTCATCCTGACAAAGCGAAGCGGCGGAAGGATCTCAAAACCACACAACGAAGGGTTAAAAAAACGCGCGAGGCATACCCCTCCGCATGCGGCACCTCCCCTAAGACAGGGGAGGAATTTTTTTGTCCGTAAGGAGTGAGGGGTTGCGATGCTGCTTGTAAAGTAAAAAAAATGGCGACCTTGCGGTCGCCATTTTTCATATAGCTTTTCGTCAATTACTTGATTGAGAAACCTTGATTTCGCTCGCTTGCCGCAACCCGCGAGGCACGAGCTTTGCCCATGCTGCTCGCGACTATTGCTGCTCGCTCATCGAGCTTTTGGTCAATTACTCGTTTGAAAAACCTTGATTTCGCTCGCTTGCCGCAACCCGCGAGGCACGAGCTTTGCCCGTGCTGCTCGCGACTATTGCAGCTCGCTCATCGAGCTTTTGGTCAATTACTTGTTTGAGAAACCTTGAGCTGCTTATTAAGTAAAAAAAATGGCGACCTTGCGGCCGCCATTTTTCATATAGCTTTTAGTCAATTACTTAACGAGGATTTTTTTAGTCTCAACAACACCGTTGCTGTAAACTGTAACAACAATGTTGATACCGCTTACAGGAGCAGGAACTGCAGCACCTGCAGGTGTGAAGTATGCTACTGAAACAACCTCGGCACCCTCAACTACAAGATTCTCGACTGAGGTAGAACCCTCTGCATCGTCAACGAAACGGATGTACCAAGAAGAAGCTGTACCGGCATCACCGTTCCAGTAAACAATGTCACCGCCTTTACCTGCGCCATTGCTGTGACCGGCTGTGTGGAGATCGTTGTTTGCGTTGCCTGCAATATGTACTGTGTAGATATTTGCAGAAAGAGGCTTAACAAGATAAACAGCCGCGCTGAAATCATCGTTTGTTACAGGAATTGCGGTGTTGCCGCCACCTGCATCACCTACATAAGACTCATACTTATCGTTGTAGATGTAGAATGCGTATGGAGCATCCTCCTCGCTCAAGCCCAAGCCCATATCATCCAATTCGGCATCATATTTCTTGAACTGGAATACATACTGCGCATTTGCATGGTTGTATGCTGCCGGAGCATCACCCCAAGAAAGCTTTGTACCATCGGTGTAGATAGCCTTAACCTTGTTCTGCTGCTTGTAGTACTCGGGATAAGCACTCTCCATAGCATACCAGTAGTTATCCATAACCTGTACACGGTCTGCATCTGCAAGCGAACCGACATTTGCAACAAATGCCTCAACGGCAGCCTGTGCGCCCTCCTTGTCCTCATCGGCAACAACAGCCTCAACAGCATCAACAGCTGCCTCAATAGCTGCTATATCACCGGCAATGCAACCCGGGTCGTTACCAACTACAATACCCAAAGAAGCGAGTGTTGCAGGGATACCGTTCGCCCACAAGAAGTAAGGATCGTCCATTGAAACCTCGTAGATGCTCCATTCACCCTCACCGTTAGCCTTGTTGAAGTGGAGGTAGTCACCTGCGCTGTAGCCGTCGCCATCCTTGAACTCCTGAGCCTTAGCGTGGGCATTGATAGCATCGAGACCATACTCGAACACACCGGGAAGCTCGCTCACGCAAGGACGGCCTGCGATACCGCCATCCCAGTCCATATAAACGAACTTGTTGGCGTTTACTGTACCCTTATCAATTTTAATACTGTCGGTTTCATCCTTCGCATTCTTCCAGGTCCAGGAAGCATCGATATTGTTGTCACCAATCTCGCTGTAGAACACGAATGTATTCTCAAGGTTGCCCGACTTGGCAATCTTGATGTCGCCGGCCTCCTCGGGATATACTGTCAGACCGGTGCTCCAGCTTGTATTCACTGTAACCTCGCCTGTCTCCTCGTTTGTCACTTCGTTGACATCCTTGTTCAACGCCCAGTACTGTGCTTTTGAAAGGCTGATGATGTTCCAGCCGTCAGCTGCCTTCTTGAACATATAAACGCAAGGATCATTCAACGCAGCCTTGATATTTGTGTGGTATGGAGCTACACCTGAATAGTAGCGTGGAGCTGCATCCTGTGTCTTTGCACGGAGGTTACCGCTGATGATGTAGATACCGCCATCCTTCAACTGCGATTCATCGGTAATCTGCGTGCCGCCTGCTACATTGTATGGGTTCTCACGGAAGACAGCTGGGTCATACTCCTCGCCATACTTTGTGATACAAACTGTACCTGGAGCCAAAGAGGCATTCTTACGGCCGATGGTCTTTACAGTGAATGTATTGAGCTCTACTTCTTCCGGGAATTTGATATCAAGGTAGATGTATGTGTAAGGCTGGTCATAACGTGCGCCATCGCCCCATGCAGAGTGGTAGTATGTATCTGGGTCTTCGTCGAAGAGCTTGTCGATTGTACCGTTGCCGTTCTCGCGCTCGTGTGTCTCCTCAGAGTTGGATGTCACGAGTTCTGTTGTAAGGATGAGCTTCTCGCCATTAGCATCCAGAACTTCAAGACCGGAGAGTGCAACCATTGGGAAGTTCTTGAACTTACCGTCGCTTGCTGCAGTACCGACGTTTGTCTCAAGGAATGTCAAGCGGATACCGTTAACCTCCTCGTTGAGAACAACAAGCTGCTCCCAATCCCAACGGTTGTTGTCAACCTTTGTGCCGAGTGGTGTCTGGTGAGGATTCTCTGCTGTATAAACCTTTGGCAATGTAACGTACTCAATCTTTGAAGCAAGGAATGCATCGATATTAGTCTGAACGCTGTTGATGAAACTCTTCATCTCGTTGATATATGCGTATGGATTTTCAAATGCTTTTTCATAGATCTCGCCACAAGCGTCGATAAGATTGGCTTGGATAACTTCGTTGAAGACCTCCTCTACATAATAGCCATCCTGCGGGTTACTTGCAGGTGTCAAGAGTTCCTCATACTCTGCAACGAATTCGGGCAAATAGACATCGTTGAGCCACTCTATCTTTGAGTATACATAAGCACCCATTGCATCGTTCAATGTATTAACGGCAGCAAGGGTCATCTCAATGTCATTGTACACTCCCTCGGCAAGGTTATTCTCAGTCTCGCCAAGAACAATCATAAACTCATCATAAACATCCTCGTATCCCTCAACAGCAACACTGTCCATAAATGTATAGATACCCTTTGCCTCCTTCACTGCATTTCTCGCAGGAACCGAAGCATATATCTCCGGATAATTCATTGTTGCATTGTAGAGTGACCAGTCGAAATCGATTACATAAGCATAGTTAAGACAGTAGAGGTTACCCTCGTCATAGAAGTTCTTACGTGACTCGTCTACATTCTTGAAACCACCGGTTGAAGGAGTTGCGCCCATATAAATGGTAACTTCTTCGCCCTCGTATTCCATCAAATAGCTCATCTCGAAGCGGCCGTTCTCCTCGGTAATGTTTACAATAGCAGCGTCGCTAAGCTTTGCAGTCTTGCGCTGTTCACCGTTAGCACCATTGTAACTGTTGTCCGTTGGATTCTTGCTCAAGAACTTGCCATCGGCTACAAAGTACAGATAGTAGCCGCCATCCTCATCTGCCGGGATAAGCTGAATGGCAAAAGAGGGAGTAGGCTCATCGGCAACCTCACCGGCATTTACAAACTTGGGACCGGGACCCACATTGGGTTCCTTGTTCATCTTATCACCGAACTTGTAACCGTCGGCACCATCGTTGTTGTTCTTGTATGTGTCATACTCAACAGGAACGTTGCTCTTCATAACGAAGTACTGAGCACCCTGAAGAGCCTCCATTGATGTAATCTGGTCACCTACTGTAAAATTCCAATCGGCATAAGGAACAAAACTAACGCCACCCTTTGTAAGGCCGACGAGTGTAGGAGCGTTCTTTGTGTTGCCGGGACGCGCACCCCACTCAAGAACGAACTCGCTTATCGCAGCCTCGAAAGTGAGCTCGAGATGGTGGTATTCGGCCTGAGCGTTAGAGCCCCAACAAGAGTGCCAGTAGTTGTTCCAGTTTCCATCGTTCAAGGCTGCAAGACCTGCACCGTCGGCGCTATTCATTGTGTTCTGGTCGGCATTTGAAGTTGCTGTGTAAGGGATTACAGTCTCACCATCGGCTGCATAAACGACCAACTCGCTGAGAGCAGTAGTGAAGTTGTTGCCGTTTGGTTTCTCACCGTTATATGTGCCGGCAACTGTAAAGCGCAAGGTTGTCAATGGCTCACTTGCAGTGATGACATCCGACTTATAAACCTGGATGGTTGTACCATCCTTGTCAACGTTCTCGCCGGGAAGGCCGTCGCCCACCGTCAGAGTCTTTGACCAATCCTGAGCATTCACACCCGCTGCTGCAGCAAATGCAAATGCAAGAGTTAGAAATAAATTTTTTCTCATAATTAATGAATTAAAAAAAACAAAAATAAATCATTTCCAAGCAACGCCACAAGAGCGAAGAAACCGCTATTTCCGTAATTTCCAGTATGTTACGAAACAACCGATTAAATCCCTCGCATAGGAATGGCATTATATCACGCAAAGGTTGGAATAATTATTTGAAATCGCAAGAAAAAAGTGTGAAAAATTAATTATTTTAATGTTGATTTTGCAAAAGCATAATGCCTTCTCACACCTTATATTATAAAAAATAAAGGAAAAAGCGCCATTAATAGGATTTTTTTTCTAACTTTGCCACGATGCAGGCATACGCACACAATGGAGCGTACACCCACAAGGAGCCAAGAGCCTGTAACACAACGAAGAAAAAAATAACCTTAATTTTTTTGTAATATGAAACTGAAATCTTTACTCACAGCATTCCTTGTAATGCTGACAACCTTTGCAATGGCACAGGTTGAGAACGGAAAGGTTTATCGCATCGTGAGCAGCAAGTACGGCAGTGTAATGTCGGAAAGCCCGATAATGAACACCCTTTCCTGCGCACCCAAAGGCGATGAAAAGAGCTATCAAGAGATGTGGAAATTCACAGCCGCCGAAGATGGCCGTTTCACAATCCGGAACGTGTACACACAGCGCTACGTGCAATACGAGGCCGGCCGCAACGTACAGTGGAAGACAGGCCTCTCCGAGACACAGTTTGCTGTAACGGAAAATGAAAAACTTAAAGGACATTACAACATAGACCTGACAGCCGGAAAGAACTGGGGTATGCACTGCGACGGCAGCTCTAACATTGTACCCTGGAGCTACGGCGATAAAGAGATTTCGGGTACAGAGTGGATATTTGAAGAGGTGGCCATTACCGAGGAGGAGATGGCAGCTGCATACCTTGAGTATCAGGATTTCAGCAAAACACTCAACAACACATCAACAATAAAGGCTACCGTGGAGAACCTGTTCCAGGACAATGCCTGCACGATACTCAAGGCCGAGTATGCAGCAATGAGCGATGACGAAGTTGTTGCTGCATTGGAGGGGGTTCCTGCCGATTTGCAACAGGCTGTTCTCAAGATTAAGAACAATGCTTGGGATAGCGTTACACGCGAGAAGGAGTTCCGTGTATATACCGATGCCGCTCACCGCGGTATGGCCGGTCTGTCAATGGGTGGCGGTCAGACACGCCGTATCACATTGGCTAATAAACAACCCTACAGGTATAAGCACAAGCGACTCAAAGAGCTTTATCTATGTGTTTGTAGAGGATATCCCCGAGGGTACTACAATTGATCTTGCCGAGATGCCCAGCACCAAGTTCTGGGGAAACGACACCCCTTTGAAGGAGGGCTTGAACATTGTTCCATGTGCAAACAAGGATGGTTCGCTCTACATCCGCTATGTCTGTGAGACTGCTATCGACGGCAAGAAACTGGCCGACTATCCTACAGTGAAGATACATATCGAGGGTGGTTACGTGAACGGTTTCTGGAGCAAGGAGCGCGGCCACACCAACGAGGACTGGGTGTATATGCGCGACAATATGTTCAAGAACCCCACAGCGCTGCAGGCTGCCGGTGACCTTACCGTGCTCAACTTCCGCACATACGAGTTCCTCAAGGAGTGCCCCGACAACATCGAGGGTGTTATGCGTCTTTGGGATTTCTGGAACAGCCGTCAGAACTACTATATGGCTCTCGACAAGTATGACGCTTGGAGAAACAACAAGCAGCTTGCTATGAGTGACGACAACGGCTTTATGGACGCAAGTGCATACCGCACTCACTACAACAACAACACTCTGAACACAATTGTGAACTATGACCTGCTTATTGCCGATGCCGGCAGTTCTTGGGGTCCTAACCACGAGATTGGCCACACCAACCAGTATGCGTTCCAGATTGTGGGTACATCCGAGGTAAGTAACAATGCGCTTACAAACTTTGCAATTTTTGACCAGGGTACACACGTGAGCCGTGGTAACAATATGAATAACCAGATTCTCGACTTCGAGAACAAGGTGCCTTATGTATTGCGCGGTGAAGGGCAATATGGAACAAAACTGTTCAGTATGACACGTATGTACTTCCAGCTGTTCCTCTATGCACACGCTGCCGGCAAATGCCCAGATTTCTACCCACGCCTGTTCGAGAAGCTCCGCTATGACCGCCTTGTAGGCTGGAGCGTAGGTTCTAGGGACGAGATGGACGAAAACGGTTTCTACAAGAACTCTGTAAATGCACTTAATGACCAACTGAAATTCGCCGAGGCGTGCTGCGAGATTCTGCAGATGGACCTTAGCGAGTTCTTCGAGGCTTGGGGTTTCTTCATCCCATTCAAGAACGGCTTTGTAGGAGACTATGGACACCACTGGGTTTACCTGCTCGAGGAGGATGCCAAGGCAAGCAAGGCGCGTATGCAGAAGTATGAGAAGAAGGGTGGTCACCTGATGTTCCTCGAGGACCGCGTGCGCAAGTCACCAAGGAAGGAGAGCCCATTCTGCGACGGTACAGGCTATCGTGCGAACTATGCCGACTGGGATGGAGAGCGCGTTGGCGAGGTTGGTGATTTTGGACAGTGGATGGATTACATCGACGAGACAGTAAAGGCACAGGGTTACTACTACGCCGTTTCAAAAGGCAAGGTAATAATCAAGGAGGCTGAAGGCGCAAGCGGCGCACTCGGTTTCAAGCTCTACAATGCCGACACAGGCGAACTGCTCTCTTTCACAAACAGAAAGGAGATGAATATTCCTGCAAGCGCCGAGACTGCAAACCTGAAGGTTGTCGCAGCTCAGGCCGACGGTACCGACTATATTGTTCCACACGCATCACAAGGCCCAGAGGAGATGCAGCTGGCTGCACTCGAAGGTTCGCTCTTGAATGCCAAAGCCATCATCGGCAAGAAGGCTACAAGCAATACCATTGTAGGCTACTACTACCCCGAGGCAATTGCCGACCTTGAGGCAATCTACAACGAGGCATTGGCAGCAAAGAACAACGGCGACACAAGCAAATATTCATACGCAGAGTGGAGTATGTTGCTTGATGATGAGCGCAATAGAGTCATTGAAAATGAGAATGCCCGTATCCTAATCAAGGAGGCTGCAACATTCACAGCAAGAAAAGCCGTCGCTCCCGATAGAGGACTTTACCTTGACGGCGGTTACCCCACAGCTACAGCTGTAAAAAACCAAGGAGACATCAACTGGGTAATAGAATATGCAGGAAAAGCCGGGGAGTACTATATGAAAAATGTATCCAGCGGATATTACATTACAAATATCGGAATGAACGGCAACGTGTTTACTGAAACAAAAGAACAGGAAGATGCTGTTAAGTTCAATGTTGGATACGATGCCGACGGTTGGGTACTTTTTACACAAGTTGAAAATCCTGATGTAGCGATTGGTATAAGCGGAGGCACCGTTCTTGGTGTGGCTGTGAGCGACAAGAATTCCCTGTGGAGAGTAGATATTGTAGAGGACAACTCGGCTGAGTTCTACAAGAACACACTCAATGAACTTGCAACCGAGGCTAACATGGTTATCACTGAGGTTCTGAACCTTGACAGCCTGCAGACAATGAACATCTTCAACGAGAACATCATTGTAAAAGACAACAACCTCAACACATACGCTCTCAACCTCCTGGATACATACTACGAGGTTTCAGAGAAAATGGAGGGTGCCACAACTCTTGAGACGCAGAAATTTGTGAACACACTGCGCAAGCAGCTTGCCGACATCGAGGGCAAGTACATTGTAACAGCACCTATTGCAACAAAGGGCGATAGAGTTGTTTGGTACTACCTCATAAGCAACAAGAACGATAAGTTCGCAAGCATATTCAGCGGTTCATCCGCAAGCAACAAAGACCGTGTAGCGATGACGGACGAGGTCGACGACTATGCACTGTGGAGCTTTGCATCTACAGGCAAGGCCGGAGAGTACAAGGTTTACAATGCCGGCAACGAAGGATTTATGTACAAGAACGGTACAAACAAAATCCACACATCGGCCGAGGAGGATTACCTGCCCGTTACCGTCACATACGACACAAAGGCAGGAGGCTTGCTCCTGACATCAGGCGGAAAGACAATCTACGATACAGGTACATATATGAACATTTCGAGTACCAAGACATATTGGAGACTCGACATTGCTCTAATTGAGACCAACAAGGAGGTTGCCGATATTATCACAAGCATCGAGAGCGTGCTTCCCGAGGCTGACGGCAACAGTGCAATCTACGACCTCAGCGGCCGCAGAGTACAGAACCCGACACGCGGTATCTTTATCCAGAATGGTAAAAAGGTACTTGTAAAGTAAAAGTAAAATGGCGGCCGTAAGGTCGCCATTTCTTTTACTTTACAAGTAGCTCGAGCGCACGAACAGCGATAGGTCACGCGAAGCACCGCATCAGTGGTGCCGCGTGGGCTAAGGGGACTTAGGGGCAGGACAATTAATGCAGAAGCAACAGCGCGATGTTGGCTGAGACCATTGCTCTGAATTCCATTTTTACCATAATATACACTTGCAGGGACAGGGAGTACCCTATCCCTGCAAGTGTATATTATATATAAGGTAAACCCATTCTTGTATTTTAAATAAAAAAAATGTATTTTTGGCCTGTAAAAAACATTTAACTGACTGGAAATATGAAATTAAGAAATCTACTGCTATTATTTGTCGCTCTGGCTATAACTGCGAACGTTACAGCACAAAGCAAACTTACCAAAGAGAATGTCAAGGACTATTATGCAATATTCAAGGAAATATTCACTGACGGCACTTGCAGTGAATTAAAATCTCCATATAATGCTATGAGCGATGAACAGTTGCTCAACTACTACAGCGACCTCCCAAAAGAGTTCCTTAACATTGCCCTCAAGGCTAAAAACAACAGCTGGGCTCCACGTGAAAAAGAGTTCCGCGTAGCGGAGTATGAGCCATACGGCAACGTATACAGTTGGAGTGTAGAGCTGAAGACTTACCAATACAGCTACCTGCAAAACCCTACCGGAATAACTGCTACAACCGGCGATACCTTATTGGTTTTTGTAAACGATGACCTGCCTTCGGGAATGATGCTGAAGTTGATGGAGATTGTAAAAAATGAACCGTACACAGACTATAATGCGTACAACTCGGAGAAATACCTGACACGTGGCGTGAATATGATAACCGTTACACAACCCGATGCTATGCTATTCATCGGGTATGCCGTAAACACCGACACAACATCTACAAGCAAAAGACTTGCCGATTATGGGAATATAAAGGTGCACATCGAGGGAGGTGATGTAAATGGCTATTTCGATACACGCCGCCACACGGACGAGGACTGGCGTGATATGCTTGCTAACCATTTCAAGCACTACAGCGTGCAGGTTAAGGGTCAAAGGGTGATGTTTCATATGGAACTCGACAATATAAGAAGTGTATGCCCCAACACCATTACCGATGCTATTGGCTGGTGGGACCAATGTCTCGCATGGCAGCACGAGCTTATGGGTGTAGATAAATATTACGACCGTTGGAATGCACTGCTGATGGCACGGGACGGCTATGAGAATATGTATATGTATGCAACAAGCAACTATACATATTATGAACACGGGACTATAAAGGATATACTCCCTTGGAACACAGTATATGCAAACCCCGGACAGATGTGGGGGCCGGCTCACGAAATCGGACACATAAACCAAGGTGCCATAAATATTGTATCCTGCACAGAAGCCAGCAATAACCTGTTCTCAAATGTACAGTTGTTCAATGTAGGCAAAAGCACCACGCGCGGCGTGGGCGTGGCCGACTGCCGCAATGATTTCAAGAACAAAGTTGCGTTCCCGCTTCGCGAAAATGTCATAGGCAAATCGCGTATGTTCTACCAATTGTTCCTCTATTTCCACGCAGCAGGCAAAGACACAACGTTCTACCCTCGCCTGTTTGAGGCGTTGCGACAAGACCCTCTTACCAAGGGATATTACACCGATGCAAACAAAGACCAATTGAAATTTGCCGAGAAGTGTTGCGAGATTGCACAAATGGACCTCAGCGGTTTCTTTGATGCCTGGGGATTCTTCGAGCCGATGAATGAAGCCAATATCGGCGACTATGGGACATACATCGTTACGCTTACCGAGCAGGACGCCAAGGCAAGCCGTGAACGTATGCAACAGTACAAGACAAAGGGATGGCACCTTATGTTCATCGAGGATCGCATAAAACCATCGAAACGTACCGACGGTGTCGATGGATACAGAATAGATTTCAATGATGAGTTCAAAGTGGGCGAGATGGGCAAGGTTGGCCAGTGGGAGGATTACATCGACGAGACAGTAAAGGCACAAGGATATTACTTTGTGAGAAAGGGCAACAACATCACTATAAAGCAGGAGGAGAATGCCAAAGGTGCTCTCGGCTTCATTCTGCTGAATGCCGAAACCGGCGAGTTGCTCGATTTCAACAACGAATACCAGCTCACAGTACCCACAGCACACGCCAATGCGGAGATAAAGGTTGTTGCAGCGCAGGCCGACGGAACAGACTACGTTGTTCCTGATGCTATGGATGGCGAAAGCGAGGAGATGCAGATTGAGGCTCTGAACGCCGTATTGACAACGGCCAAGGGACTGATGAGCAAGACCACCACTACCGGCAAGGAGATTGGATATTTCTACACCGACGCGCTTGCAGAATTGGAGGCTCTCTATAACGAGGCTAAAGCTGCTGCCGACAACAAGGACACAAGCAAGCACAGCTACAAGGAGTGGATAGAGTTGCTCGAGGAGGAGATGGATGCATTGAAGAGTGACCCTGCGGCACGCGCCTACTTGAAGGAACTTGATGTGTACACTTTCACCAATGGCGAGAAGAGAGCCTACGGAATGTGCTATGACAAATATGGCTTGAAGTGCTACACTACCGCACAGATGGCAAACACATCACCGAACAAGCGCTGGTTGGTAGAGAGCACCGGCACGCCGCACCACTACTACATAAAGAACAAGAATGGCCTGTACATAAATGATATGGCAAACAATGGTACATCTTGTAACGGAACGAGCAAGGAGAGTGCCTGGGTGTTCAAGGCGAATTACCTTGACAACGGAACAGTCTATTTCACTACCCAGAACGGGACTTTGTATCTTGCAATGGATGTCAACAACTACAACATCTATGCAGCCACAGAACTTGTCAATGCAGCGACTTGGGGCATACGTTGCGTGGAGCAGAACAACACTGCAGTTGACGAGGTGCTTGACGAGCAGAAGAGTGAAAGCATTTACGACTTGACAGGAAGAAAAGTAGAGACCCCCAATAAGGGTGTATATATTATCAATGGGAAAAAGGTTTTGGTCAAGTAATTGACCAAAAGCTCGATGAGCGAGCAGCAATGGTCGCGAGAAGCAC
>CALBKR010000412.1 GCA_937896105.1 uncultured Bacteroidales bacterium | reverse complement strand
TTCATCGCCGCCTGCCACTCCTTGAACAATTCACGCGCTGCATCGCTTCTGAAATCATCGAGCGATGTATAGTCGTTGAGGTCATCAATCACAAAGAGGAAATCACCGCCATTGCGGCCTGCATCCCGGGCATACATAAGCAGCACAAGCTGCTGGTTGGCCTTGCGGACAAGCTCCTCATCGGTCTGTGTCGCAGCTATCGATGAAATGTTGGCAAGCGACAGAGCCCCGGAATAGTCTATCCTGTCAAGGTCGACCCTCTCCTTCTCGCTGTTCGGGATAAATACATACACGCACACCTTGCCTTCGGGCTGGTTGCGGTCAGTGGCGAACCATCCCAAATTGGCAACCTCGTTTATCGCCATCATATAGTCATTGGCCGTGGAGTTGAAAGGCATACCCACATTGTCGGGACGGTAAAAATTGCCGGTCTCTGTGTCCATATGGGACACGAAGATATCATAGCCGCCTATGGAGCCTTCGCCGTCACTTGCAAAATAGAGCGTCGTGCCGTCGGCAAGCATAAAGGGATAGTCATCGTTACCGTTGGTGTCGAACCCCTGTATCGGGCGTACAGCACCCCACTCGTCACTCACCTTCGAGCGGTGGTACAGCCTCAGCAAAGGAATGCTGTCCTCGTTCTCGTCCGAGAAGAAGATATCCATCCCGCGCTCGGTCTCGTTCACATAACCTGGAAGAGTCTCGTCACCGAAATAATCCGCACCGGTTGCAATGGTACCCACATCGTTGCCCATCCTGTATGCCGAAAGGAAATCCGCCTTGTCAACGACAACACTGTCGACAAAGCACACAACCTCGCAGCTACGCACCATCCTGTCGATTCTCTCGCATAACAGCATCTTCTGCTGCACCACGGCGCGTAGCGAGTCATCCTTTGTCAGGTCTATGAACTCATTGTAACTCTCGGCAGCCGACAAATAATCCTGCTCAAGGTAGTACCAGTCGCCAAGGTAGCGATGAGCATTGGTTATCTTGCGCGACGCTGCAAATTCAAGCATCTCGCCCACATCAACCGTATCATTAGTCTCAAGGCAACAGGCCGCATACCAGTAGTTATACTCGCTGTTCTTAGGGCTGCCTTTCAGCAACTTTTCAAACATAGGCTTTGCCTCTACGAATTTTCCTTCGTTGAACAGTTTCTTTGCCGCGTTCCTGCTCTGTGCCGAAACGCCGGCAACAACAAGCAGTGATAATATGCCGAATAGGAAAAACTTTCTCATAATCATCTTTTCCTGCAGCAGACAACGCCGCCGCAATCATTGCATCAAAAATTCAAAAAACAAGCGAATATACGAATAAAATGAAACAAAGCCCACCCGAAGGCTCTTTTTTTTAATAATTTAATAAAAGAGTGCTTATTTTAAGAAACAACGCTACTGCACAACGAGGAGAAAATTAACGCAGGAAAGGCAAAAAAGGAGGTATCTTATAATTGCGCAAAGCCCTATTTTCATTAATTTTGCAGCGCGAAAATCAAGGGAGCACAAAAAGAGGCGCAAAATGGCAAAATTCACCGAACAGCAAAGGTTATATCGCAAGATACAGAAGCAATTCAACCGTGCCACAAAGGACTATGCGATGTTCGACGACGGCGACAAGATACTCGTCGCGCTTTCGGGCGGCAAGGACTCGCTAACTTTGCTTCAGCTGCTTGCCGAACGCAGCCGCATCTTCAAGCCATCGATAAGCATTGTTGCCGCGCACGTCACAATGGTAAACATACCTTACAAGACCGACCTGCAGTTCCTACAGGAATTCTGCCAATCGCTCGGAGTGGAGCTACACATCGCCGAGAGCGGTTTCGACGCATCGACCGACACACGCAAATCGCCCTGTTTCCTCTGCTCCTGGAACCGTCGCAAAGCACTCTTTACACTGGCACAGGAGCTCGGATGCAACAAAATAGCACTCGGGCACAACCAGGACGATTTCATCGAGACGATGCTGATGAACATAACCTTCCAAGGCTCATTCAGCGCAATGGCACCCGTTATGCCTATGGACAAGTTCCCCATCACAGTGATACGTCCACTCTGCCTTGTCAACGAGAACGATGTCGACGCATACGCCACCGAGAGCCAATTCCCGGCACAAATAAAAAACTGTCCCTTCGAGGACGACTCGAACCGCAAAGCGATGAAGGAACTGCTTGCACACCTCGAGTCGCTGAACCCCGAAGCACGATACAATCTATGGGGCGCAATGAGCAACATACAACCCGCACTCCTTCCACCAAAAATAATAAAAAAACAGTAAAAATATCAAACAATGCCAAAAGTTCTGCTAACAATCCTGCTGTTGATAATCTCGAACAGCTTTATGACACTTGCCTGGTATGGCAACCTCAAACTCCAGGATATGAAAATCATATCCCCGAACACATCGATTGTGCTCATAGTACTCATCAGCTGGTGCGTCGCACTGCTCGAGTACTCATTCCTCATCCCCGCCAACCGCATCGGCTCCGACATAAATGGCGGCCCCTTCTCATTGGTGCAGCTCAAGGTGATACAGGAGGTTATCTCTTGCGTCGTGTTCGGCGTAATCGTATCGGTACTCTTCAAAGGAGAGACACTGCAATGGAACCACTTTGTAGCGGTGCTGTTCCTTGTACTTGCAGTCTATTTCGTATTCTTGAAATAAAGGACAAGCCGCTTACAGAAGAGAAAAATCGCGCCGGGTGTATCACTACAGCCGGCGCGCAACATTTAAACACTATTCATTTACTAAAACAATTACATTTATGGTCTTTTCTCAGTTGTTCTTTCTATCTTTTGGTTAGTTTATCAGTTTTTTCTGTTGTCAATAAATTGTCGGAAGTGTTTCGTTTTTACTTGAAATAGCGGTTGAACAAGCCCTCGAAGCCCTTGCCGTGACGAGCCTCGTCCTTTGCCATCTCGTGTACTGTGTCGTGGA
>CALBKR010000411.1 GCA_937896105.1 uncultured Bacteroidales bacterium | reverse complement strand
CGCGTGCACCCGAGATTATCTTGTATATGCGCCTCTCGGATATGTTGCCGAGCTCGGCAACGGCTATGGCAAGGAAATCCATAGCAAGGGCTATCGGCTGTCCGTGGAAGTTGCCTGCCGAAATTACCTCGTCGGTGTCGGGGAACACGGTGGGGTTGTCGGTTGCCGAGTTTATCTCGGTCTCAAGGACACTTGCAACATAGTCTATGGTGTCTTTTGAGGCTCCGTGTACCTGTGGTATGCAGCGGAACGAGTAGGGGTCCTGTACGTGCTTCTTGGGTTGCTTCACTATTTCGCTGTCCTCGAGCAGTTCGCGTATGTTCCTGGCTGTCGTTATCTGTCCGTTGTGTGGGCGTATCGCGTGTACATTATGCTCGAACGGCTCCAATCGGCCGTCGAAGGCATCGAGTGACATTGCTCCGATGCTGTCGGCCCAGCGGCTCAGCCTTTGTGCGTTTATTATTGAATAGACGCCGTAGGCCGACATAAACTGTGTACCGTTGAGCAGTGCAAGTCCCTCTTTGGAGCACAATGTGATGGGCTCCCAGCCCATTCTCTGCATCAGCTCTTCGCCGCTGATGATATTGCCGTCGACCTCGACCTCTCCAAGACCAATAAGGGGAAGGCACATATGTGCGAGTGGTGAAAGGTCGCCCGATGCTCCAAGCGAGCCCTGTTCGTATACAACAGGAATGATGTTGTTGTTGAACATATCGACAAGACGCTGCACGGTGATGAGTTGCACGCCAGAGTGACCGTATGAGAGTGACTGCACCTTGAGCAGCAGCATCAGGCGTGCAATCTCATTCGGGACACGTGCTCCTGTGCCGCAGGCGTGCGACATCATAAGGTTCTTCTGCAGTTGCGACAGCTGCTCCTTGCCGATAGAGATGTTGCAGAGTGAACCGAACCCGGTTGTGACACCGTATATGGGGCGCTCGGTGTTTTCCATTTTCTTGTCGAGATACTCGCGGCAATGGTTTATGCGCTTCACGGCATCGTCGCTGAGGGCGAGCTTGTAACCCTTTGTCAAAATCTCTTCAACCCTTGATATGGTGAGGTGTTCTGCACTAATATGATGTATCATAGTTGTTGTTTTTTATCTGTTTTCATCGAATACTTTCTCTATCAGTTCCCTGTCGGCGATGTTGGGCAGTGTCACCTTGAGCAGCGGTGTGCGCTCCATCTGTCGCTTGATGGCGAATATGGCACCCTCGTTGCGTGCCCAGCTGCGGCGTGCAATACCGTTGTTCACATCCCACAGGAGCATCTCCTCGATGTGGCGTGCCGAGTCGGCCGTGCCGTCGATGACCATTCCGAACCCGCC
>CALBKR010000410.1 GCA_937896105.1 uncultured Bacteroidales bacterium | reverse complement strand
TATCAGGTCTCTCAAAAGAGCAGTTGGAGCAGGCCTATAACGGCACTCTCAACAAAGTATCAAGCCGCGAGGTAGTAATGGGAACAGTAATCGGCATCAACAAGCGCGAGGTTATTGTTGACATCAACTACAAGCAGGACGCAATTATCCCTATCAGTGAGTTCCGCTACAACCCCGACCTCAAAGTAGGCGATCAGGTAGAGGTTTACATCGAGAATTTAGAGGATAAGAAAGGACAGCTAAGCCTTTCACACAAAAAAGCACGTGCAAGCCGCTCTTGGGAGCTCGTTAACGAGGCTATGGAGAATCAGGCAGTTGTACGCGGTTACATCAAGTGCCGTACAAAGGGCGGTATGATTGTAGCCGTATTCGGTATCGAGGCGTTCCTTCCCGGTTCGCAGATCGACGTTAAGCCTATCCGTGACTACGATGCTTACGTTGGCCAGACCGAAGATTTCAAAATCGTTAAGATCAACCAGGAATTCAAGAATGTTGTTGTTTCTCACAAGGCTCTTATCGAGGCCGAGCTTGAGGAGCAGAAGAAGAAGATTATCAGCACACTCGAGAAGGGTCAGGTACTCGAGGGTACAGTCAAGAACATCACCTCTTACGGTGTATTCATCGACCTCGGTGGCGTTGACGGTCTTATCCACATCACAGACCTCTCTTGGGGCCGCGTAAATGATCCTACAGAGGTTGTAACACTCGACCAGAAGATCAATGTCGTTATCATAGACTTCGATGATGAGAAGAAGCGCATTGCCCTTGGCTTGAAGCAGCTCACTCCACATCCTTGGGATGCTATCGATGCAGACCTCAAGGTTGGCGACGTTGTTAAGGGTAAGGTTGTTGTTATGGCCGACTATGGTGCATTCATCGAGATTGCTCCCGGCGTTGAGGGTCTTATCCACGTTTCAGAGATGTCTTGGAACCAGCACCTGCGTTCAGCTCAGGACTTTATGAAGGTTGGCGAAGAGGTAGAGGCAGTCATCCTCACACTCGACCGCGACGAGCGCAAGATGTCACTCGGTATCAAGCAGCTTAAAGAGGATCCTTGGGCAAACATCGAGGAGAAATATCCTATCGGTTCAAAGCACACAGCAAAGGTTCGCAACTTCACAAACTTCGGTATCTTCGTTGAGATTGAAGAGGGTGTTGACGGCCTTATCCACATCAGCGACCTCTCTTGGACAAAGAAGGTTAAGCACCCATCTGAGTTCACACAGATTGGTGAGGCTATCGATGTTCAGGTATTGGAGATCGACAAGGAGAACCGCCGCCTGAGCCTTGGCCACAAGCAGCTCGAGGAGAATCCTTGGGACGTATTCGAGACAGTATTCACTGTTGGTTCTATCCACGAGGGCGTTATCACAGAGCTCATCGACAAGGGCGCTGTAGTTTCATTGCCTTATGGTGTTGAGGGCTTCGCTACTCCAAAGCACCTTGTTAAGGAGGACGGCACACAGGCTGCTGCCGACGAGAAACTCCAGTTCAAGGTAATCGAGTTCAACAAGGAGGCAAAGAGAATCATCCTTTCTCACAGCCGCATCTTCGAGGATGCAGCCAAGGAGGAGGAGAAGGCTGAGAAGAAGGCTGCAGCTGCAGCTCGCAAGAGCAAGAAGGCTGCTGAGGAGCAGGCACCTGCTATCCAGAACCAGGCCGCTTCTACAACACTCGGCGACATCGACGCACTTGCCGCTCTCAAGAGCAAGCTCGAGGCTGGCGAATAATTAAAAAGAATTATTCAACATAACAGGTCGAGGCTACCCCACAAGGTAGCCTCGATTTTTGTATACTGTAGAAACCGCCGGCTGCATTGCCAAAAGACAAAACATAGTTTTCAGTTTTCACTTTTGACATCACTCGCTAATCGTGGCCCGCAGGGCGCAAATACTCTCCCGCTTTTCAAAGAGGGAGTACGGCTTTAGCCGGGAGGGAGTTTACTGCGCTGCCTGCGACCTATCACAGCTCGTGTTGTCGAAACTTTCAGTTTTTACTTTTCAGTTTTACCATCCCGCACTTGCATTATCTTTCCACAATGACTAAATTTGCAACATTATGGAACCTTTTGAAGTGCACATACTCGGGTGCGGTTCTGCGCTCCCAACCACACGACACAATGCCAGTTCACAAGTCATAAAGATTGGCAACAAGCAGTTTATGGTCGATTGTGGCGAAGGCACTCAACTGCAGTTGCGAAGGTATCACATACATTTCTCCTTCATAAACCACATATTCATCTCGCACCTGCACGGTGACCACTGTTTCGGGCTCATTGGCCTCATCTCAACATTCGGTATGCTGGGACGCACTGCCCCACTCCACATATATGCTGACCCAAAGCTCGAGGAACTGATGAAGCCGCAAATAGATTATTTCTGCAAAGGAATGAACTACCCGCTCTTCTTCCACAACATAGACCCTACACGGCAACAGACAATATATGAAGACAATACCATAACGGTAGAGACACTGCCATTAAGCCACCGCATACCTTGCTGCGGGTTCCTGTTCCGTGAGAAGCCCAAGAAACGCCACCTCATAGGCGATGTGGTAAACTATTACAACATCCCTACATATATGCGACAAAGCATTAAGGATGGCGCAGATTTCATCACGCCCGAAGGCGAAGTGATACCTAACTGCAGGCTGACAAAAGAGCCTGACTCGTCACGCAGCTACGCCTACTGCAGCGACACTGCACCGTGCCGGTTCGGCTGCGGAGTACTGGATGGAGTCGACCTGCTTTACCACGAGGCAACATTTGCCGAGAGTGAGAAGGAGCGTGCGGCACAGACATTCCACAGCACGGCAAGGCAGGCTGCACAAGCAGCAAAGGATGCAGGCGTAAAGAGACTGCTCATAGGGCACTACTCATCGCGTTACGACACTGCTGATGTGCAACTGGATGAAGCACGCGAGATATTCCCCAATACCATTGCAGCCAAGGAGGGCGATACAATTATTATATAGTGTGTGATTAAACCTTCTTCACATTATTTCATCAAATAAGACAAAACAAACAGACACCACTGTGCCAAAGACAGCATACGACGAGGAGACAATCATCAGGCAGCTCAAGGACGAAAGCCTTAGAGCCGATGCATTCTCGGCTATTGTCAGGTATCATAGCGAAAACATCTATTGGCACATAAGGCGGATGGTCTTGGCACACGACGACGCTAACGACATCGTGCAGAACACATTCATAAAGGCGTGGATGAATATCGAAGGTTTCCAAGGAAAGTCAAAGATATCGACCTGGCTGTACAGGATTGCAATAAACGAAACACTCACTTTCCTTGGCAAGAGGCAGAACACTACCGTGTCGCTTGACAGCCCCGAAGGCGCCATTGCCGAGCAGCTCGAAGGAGACACATATTTCTGCGGCGACAGAGCCGATGCAATGCGTCAGGAGGCTATTGCACG
>CALBKR010000409.1 GCA_937896105.1 uncultured Bacteroidales bacterium | reverse complement strand
GTATTGCATACACACAAATGCCTAAATATCTCATTGGTGATTTTCCAAAGCTTGAAAGAGCTGAAAAAGTTTTTGATTTTGATTTTTATGCTGGCTCCTATGAGCCTTTTGGCACAAAAATTCGGTTATGTGAATTCTGCCGAGGTCATTCAGGTTATGCCCGAGTACACAAAGGCTCTTAACGACCTTCAGGTGCTCGAGAAACAGTATACTGCTGATTTCGAGAGTATGCGTACAGAACTCGAGAAGAAAGGTACCGAGTTCGAGAAGATGCAGCAGGATTCAGTTCCTGAGAATATCCTCAAGCGTCGCTATGAGGAGTTGGTGCAGATGCAGGAGCGCCTGCAGCAGTATGCCGAGGAGGTTCGTCAGAACCTTGCAAAGGCAGAGCAGGAGAAGATGATTGAGATACAGTCTGTTCTCAAGACAGCTCTCGATGCAGTTGGCAATGAAGGTTCATATGTTTGCGTCTTTGACGTGGCCGGCGGTATTCCTTTTATCAATACAACAATATGCGAGGATGTGACACCGAAGGTAAGGGCAAAACTCGGAATTCCGGCAAATGCAGTTCCTGCAGTAGTTAAGTAATAAGATTTGAAAAACCGCAAGGGGCTGCGTCAGAGACACTTTGACACAGTCCCCTTGTTTGTTGATGCAGGCTTGCCTGCAACCTGTATGATAAGATTATGCGTAAACTCCTTATATTTCTGTTCCTTCTGCCTTCTGCTCTTTCGGTCCAGGCTCAGTTCGGCTATTATAGTACAAGTCGCATACTTGAGGTGTTGCCGCAGTATGCCCAGGCGCAGCTCGACTATCAGCGCCTTTGCCAACGTTGCGAAAAAGAGATTGAGCATAACGAAAAGGAACTCACACGCCAATATGTTGCCTTTATTGATGGTCAACGCGATTTCCCCGAGCCTATCCTGCGCAAAAGACAGGGAGAACTGCAGCGTATGGTAGACAATAGTGTCGAGTTCCGCAAACAGCTCAAAATATGGCTTGCCGAGGCGCAGGACTCGCTCTATGCCTCGTCTTACAATGCGCTCGACGCTGCGCTTGAGAAGGTGTGTGTGGCCTGTAACCTTGATTATGCGATAGACAGCGATATTATGGCCTACAGGTATATAAACCCGAACAAGGGCGTGAATATAACCCGTATGGTGATAGATGCTGCGCTTTATCCCGAGAAGCCTGTCACGGAACTTGACGGCTATGACAGTTTTGCAAAACAATACCTGCCTGCAGAGCCTGAACCTGTTGAAGAGACTGTAACACCGGTTCTTGAAGCACCCGAAACGGAAAATGCGGTGCCGGTGGTTGTAGAGGAGGTCGCTGAGGAACCGGTCGAGGAGGCGCAGGTACAGGCCGATAGCGATGAGGCTACAATTGCAATTGAAACAACGGTTCAAGAGGCTGTTGCAACCGACAGTGTTGCTACACAGGACATAGAATTGCAGCAGGCGGTGTCTAACGATACTATACAATAACAACAATGGATAAATTTCTGCAACTTTCGCGTGATGCAGGCCCGATAGGTATATTCGATTCGGGATATGGCGGCCTGACAATCTATGACGAGATAAAGAAACTGTTGCCCGAGTACGATTATATCTACCTGGGTGACAATGCACGTACTCCTTATGGTACACGCTCCTTTGACGTGGTGTACGAGTTCACCCGTCAAGCAGTGAGCTATCTGTTTCAGCAAGGTTGTCAGCTTGTTATCCTTGCCTGCAATACCGCTTCGGCAAAGGCACTGCGCACGATCCAGCAGGTAGATATCCCCCTTCACGACCCGAACCGCCGTGTGCTTGGAATAATACGCCCCACGGTGGAGTGTATCGGCGATATTACAAAAAGCCGTCACGTAGGTGTGTTGGCGACCGAAGGTACAATAAAGTCACACTCATATCCTCTTGAGATACGTAAGCTGTTCCCCGAAATAGAGGTTACCGGCGAGGCGTGTCCGATGTGGGTGCCGTTGGTAGAGACAAACGAGTATGCCGGCGAAGGTGCCGATTATTTTGTGAAGCGACATATCGACAATCTGCTTGCGCGTGACCCGGAAATAGACACCATAATACTCGGCTGCACGCATTATCCTATTCTTATCGATAAAATAAGGAAATACACCCCTGATGGCATCACTCTTATAACCCAGGGTGCAGCTGTAGCGGCATCGCTGAAAGATTATCTGCAGCGCCACAAGGAGATGGATGCCCTTTGTACTAAGGGTGGAGTGACAACCTTCTGCACGACCGAATCCGATGGTAAGTTTGGCGCTCAGGCATCGCTCTTCCTGCACTATCCGGTAGATGTGAAGAATGTGGTGCTTGTGTAAATAATGTGTGTCATATTCTATAAAAAACGGGGCGTTTGCCCCGTTTTTTATACATATCTCCGTGTCAGAGCCTTGACCGGCAACCACACGGTCAGGAAACCCACAACTATTACGGTGATGAAAACCATAGCTACATCGCCGGCCACAATTTCCATCGGGTAACTGTCGACGACAAAACCGTCCGACGCTCCCATAGGTATTAGCCCGAATTGCTGTTGCGCAAAGCATAATGCCAGTCCAAGGACGATGCCTGCAACTGCTCCTATTGTAGAGATTATAGCCCCTTCAAAGACAAAAATGTTCGCAATCATCTTGTTCTCGGCACCCATACTGCGCAAGGTGTTCATATTGTCGCGCTTCTCTATTATGAGCATTGCAAGCGAACCTATTATATTGAAGCAGGCTACAGCCAGAATGAATGTCAGGAATATATACGATATCAGTTTCTCTATCTGCATCACCTTGTATATACTCTCCTGCTGTTCATAGCGGTCCTGCACGCGGTAGCTGTTGCCAAGTATCTCTTCAATCTTCTCTTTGACCTCACCGGCATCAGCACCCGGTTTTACCTTCAGTTCCATTGATGTTGCCTCATTCCCCTCACGGCGGAACAGGCTTCGTGCGAAATCACTCGATGTGATGATATAGCCGCCGTCATATTCGGGTTGGTTCAGCACAAATACAAGCCCCGAAGAGTGTAGCTCGCCCTTTTTGAAATTGCGTGCCGGTACCGTCAGGTTAATGGCCCCCTTACGGTTGGGGGCATATACCTTCAGCGGTTCTGTGAACAGCAACCCGCAGTTCAGCTGTTGGGAAAGTTCTCCGCCAAGCACAGCATAGTGGTTGAGCCCGTCGGCAAGGAGGAACTCCCCGGGACCGTGCAGCGCCTTGTGAATGTCGGTCAGGGAGGTGAAAGCATCATCCACTCCCTTTATGGTCACCATAGCCTGCCTGTTGCCATACTCGACCATCGCCTTGTCCTCAATGCCGAAGGATACCGTTTGTATCTCTGGCAGGCTTGCAACCTTTGCTATCTCGTCTGCATCGGTTGTAATGACTTTTCCGTGCGATGCTGTTATCTTTATATCGGGGTCGAATGCAGTGAACTGCTCCTTGACAATCTCCTGGAAACCGTTGAAGACCGATAGCACACACACCATTGCCGCTGTAGCAAGGGCAATACCTGCGATAGCCACTCCCGATATGATATTTATTACCTGGTGGCTTTTCTTCGAGAACAGGTAGCGCTTGGCAATGTATAGCGACAGGTTCATCGTCGGTTATTCCTTCAAAAGCTTGTCGATGTTCTCGATGTAGTCGAGCGAGTCGTCTATGTAGAACCTTATCTCCGGAATGATGCGCAACTGGTGGCGTACCTTGTTGCCCAGTTCAAAGCGTATAGCCTTGATGTTGGTATTCAAATGCTCTACCACCTCTGTGCCCTTTTCCGACGGGAATACGCTCAAGTAGGCCTTTGCTATGCCTAAATCGGGGCTTACGCGTACTGCGCTCACCGATACCATTATGCCACGTGTCTCTTTGGCAAGTCTCAGCAGAATCTCGCTGAGCTCCTTCTGAATGAGACGTGAAATCTTGTTCTGTCTTGTACTGTCCATATTTTATTCTCTATTTCTTTCTTATAATTGTCAATCCGTCACGCAGTGGCAAGATAACAACCTCGACCCTCTCGTCATTGCGTATCAGATCATTGAACGCCCTGACACCGTTGGTCTGCGCATCTTGTCTCTCCTCCTCAATCACGTGCCCGTCCCACAGGGTGTTGTCGGCAAGTATCCATCCACCCTCGTTCAGGTACTCCATCGCCATTTCGTAATATTTTATGTATTCGCGCTTGTTGCCGTCGATGAACACAAGGTCGAACCTCTCGTCCATTGTAGGAACAATGTTCAGGGCATCACCGATGATGAACTCAATCTTGTCGGCGTATGGTGAACCATCTATCCATCGGCGCGTAAAGTCCTCGAGCTCATCCTCAACTTCAAACGTGTATAGCTTGCCATCTTTGTCCAGCCCCTCGGCCATACAGAGAGCCGAATAGCCGGTGAATGTGCCTATCTCCAGTATCCGGCGAGGGCGTATCATCTTTACAAGGAACTTTAGCAGCCGCCCCTGGATGTGCCCCGATGCCATCTGTGGCGCCAGTATCTCGACGTGAGTGGCGCGGAACAGCCTGTAGAGGTATTCGCCTTCGGGGCTGCTGTGGTCGGCAATGTACTGGTCAAGCGGTGTGCTGATACTCATCTTGTAAGGTGCTCTTTTATATTACACCGCGAAGATACAACTTTTTGGTGAGCAAACAAAAGGGTCGGTCTTCCATAACAGGTATATTGTGCTGTCATTCCGTTCTTTTTTGTAACTTTGCACAGTAAAGCAATGCCGCAATGAACAAGAATAGCATATCGCCACTTAATCGCTACAGGATGTATCTGCAGCTCGAGAAGTCGTTACAGCCGAACACTGTAGAGGCCTATCTTGGCGATGTGGATAAACTTGCCGCCTACTCGGGCAATGCCGATAATCTGCTAACCCTTACGCTCGAAGACCTTCGCAGTTTTCTCGCTTCAATGGCTGATGTCGGTGTCTGTGCCCGTTCACAGGCACGCATAATATCATCACTGCGTTCGTTCTACAGCTTTCTCAAGCTTGATGGCTATATTGCCGAAGACCCTGCTGCTCTGCTAAAGTCGCCCAAGACAGGTGTACACCTGCCCGATGTGCTCACTTTGCAGGAGATAGATGATATAATAAACGCCATCGACCTTTCAAAGCACGAAGGGCAACGTAACAGGGCTATCATCGAAGTGCTCTACAGCTGTGGTTTACGTGTCTCCGAGCTATGTGGCCTGCGCCTTTCCGACCTCTATTTCAACGAGCGCTTCATCCGTGTCGTGGGCAAGGGTGGCAAGCAACGCCTTGTGCCGATATCACCCCGTGCAATTTCCGAGCTCGAATCCTACTTTGCCGACCGCAATGCAATCTCCATCAAAAAGGGTTTCGAGGATTTTGTCTTCATCAGCGAGCGGCTCAAGAAACCGCTGTCAAGGATTACAGTCTTCTGCCTGATAAAAGAGCTGGTTGAGGCTGTCGGTATCTCCAAAAATGTGAGTCCCCACACGTTCCGTCACTCTTTTGCCACACATCTGCTCGAGGGCGGTGCCAACTTGCGTGTGATACAGGCGATGTTAGGGCACGAGAGCATTGCCACTACCGAGATATACACCCACATTGACAGGGCGCGCCTGCGTGAGGAGATAATGCTTCACCATCCACGTAATAAAAAAACATAATTTTTATAAAAGAGCCTGTAAGCACACTCCTCTTTGTTTTGATAATTGGAATTGTAGCATTAACTTTGTGGCAAGATACAGCCATCCGGGCTGCATAATACGACAAAACAATTGTAAATAATATTTTACAAAGAGCAAAAAGTAAGTTGGGAGTTAAATATTCTACGATGGATTGTTCAGATTTTGTAAGTTATGTGTATAGTAGTTATCTTGCTGATAATGTAGCTGCAGGTTTAGGTAAAAATACAAGATCTAAGTGTGTTACCCAAACAGGAGTTAAACCAGGTGATTTATTTTTTACATCTCGTTATTCTAGCTCTGGAGTTTGTACTAATTGTCAAAGTGGTTCATTAGGTAATAGATGTA
>CALBKR010000408.1 GCA_937896105.1 uncultured Bacteroidales bacterium | reverse complement strand
ATTATGGGTATGGAGTCTGACAAGGGCTTCGACAAGCTGAACGCTCGTGTGCCTCTGGCAGAGTTGTATCGCTACTCAACATCGTTGTCATCGCTCACATCAGGTGCTGCTACATACACCATGCAGTTTGCATCATACGAGCAGGTTCCCGCAGACGTTCAGGACAAGCTGCTTAAGGCTTACACCGACACTGACGAGGATTAATCCTATACAACCCTCACATCGCAAGGCCACTTCGGCCATAGAATGTGAGATGCATTTAACAAAAACCGTTCCCGCCTGGGAGCGGTTTTTTTGTTGGAGGGGGCTTCTGTGACTACATCTCTATACTCTACACTTTCTTGCGCCACAACTCTATTCTCATCATACGCCAACAAGTCTCAGGACAATCAAAGGTTGTGATTTTCTTGCACATTTCGCTCTAAGTGCCTGATATTAAGATGTAAAAATGATAAAAAAGTTGCATATCAAACATTCTTGAAAACGAATTAAAAAAATATTAAACAATTTTTAACAAAATATAATAAATAATAAGAAAAGTGATAGCGCATTACAATTTTTCGAGGGAAGGTATTTTTTTTGCATTAAAATTATAGGTAAATGACACGCCTAGGAATGAATAAATATTCCAATATTTGGAAGTTTTGGCTGAAAACGTATAGGTTTTCTAATATTTTTACTATATTTTTGTAAAAGATTTATAATATATATGCGATTTGAAATGAATCCCTTACGTCAAATTATCGCATAAAAAAAATGAGTTCTTACTAAGTTTTTTGCACGACAAAGTGCCTTAGTTGGATTATGAGCTAAACGCGACGAAATCAATCAATCCTAAATCCTTATAAATTTTAAGCTCATGAAAAGACTATTAATTTATCTTTGTGCGGTGTCAATTTTGGCATCTTGCATCAAGCTGCCGGATATAGATGTCTCCGGGGAATCGCAGGAGGCTAAAGCGGCCTTACTGGCCCAGTTCTCATCTGCGAATATTAAAAATTGGGATAGCCGATTAGGTTATGTTGTTGTTAATTTTACGCTTGATGTCGAAAATGGTACACCCGCCAATTGCGTAGCGTGGTACGACAGAAACGGTAAGTGGTATCTTACCGAGAGCAGTATGAAGTACCAGGAGCTCCCCGCGGCTGTCACAGCAGCCTTCGAGGGTGGCGACTTCAAAGATTGCAATATCGAAGAGGTCTATTGCCTTGATGCTCCCGAGTTCACAGAGTACGCTATGCTTATCACTGGTAAGATTTACGGCTATGCGCAGAGAGGTTTTCTCTACTACAAGGAGAACGGCACGTTGCACATAAGCATCGTAAATCCTCGCTCAGATTACACCTACGGAGATTATCTGTTGGCTCCGATTTGTAAAAAGGGCGACGGCAGTAATACCGACAGCACCCCGCTTGAGAATTAACCCCTTACTGATTCTCAACGTGGGTAGCACGAAGTATTAAAGTGCAGTGAATTTTGCGGTACGTCTATAGCTGATAGCAATAGACGTGCCGCTTTTTGTTTTCTACATAGTAAATCATTACGACCACAACTGCATAGAGAGCGTAACAAAGAAGATAATAATCGTTACCATAATCATCACACACTACATCGCGGCCCGAGCGATATCATTAAAACCTAAAACATAACCCATATAAACAGAAAAGTGCGAGCCTGTTTCTATCCAACGGTAGGCCTTCGACTGCCTTATGGTAGATATAACGACTCACACTTTGGCGGTATATGTCTTTAGAACATAATACATACCAAAATGAGCGCTCGTCATTCCCTACCATAATGAGTTGTCGAAGTTCACCGTTGAGGAAGAAAAAACGCTTTCCAATAAATATGTCTGCCGCGCACTGCGACTATACAAAGGTAAAAATAAATTTCTATTTCCCTTGCCCCTCTGCCACAAAAAATAAGGCCCTCCCAAAAGGGAGAGCCTTACTCGTTGATATATTTCTCTTTGCTTCGGGCGAAACGGGCATCGGCTCATCACCGCCCCACCCCACCCTCGGGTTCG
>CALBKR010000407.1 GCA_937896105.1 uncultured Bacteroidales bacterium | reverse complement strand
TTGGTTTTCGTGACTGTTATCATGTTTACCGGGGATATTCAGATAGAATTCGGCACCACCAGTTTTACTGTAAATGCCACCTATTGGGAGGAGATGACCATTCCTTACGACGCCATTGATGAAGTGGTGCTTTCTGAAAACTTTGATCCCGGCATGAAGGTCAATGGTTTCAACTCTGCCAGAATGAATTTGGGCGTTTTTGAAAACGAAGCCTTCGGACGCTACACCGTGTATACCTACACCGGCTGCAAGCAAGCCATCATCCTAAAAGGCGGAGAGGATGTGCTTGTAATAAACGGCCGGGATGAAGCGGCCACAAGGGCGATGTTCGATATCCTTGTAAACAAATAAGCAAAACCCCGGAAGGCATAGCCTTCCGGGGTATCTTTTATTGTTCTCTTTCTTCCAGGTCTTTGAGCATATCGGAATAGAATTCCTCGCTGATCTTATATTTTTTCAGATAAATGATATAGCCAATGACGATGAAGATCAGAGGCAGCAGGAACATAGCGCCTTTGACCATAAGCTTGCCGGAATCGCCGATGGCATCTACCGTGCCGCCGTCGATCTTGATGCCGGAGATGATCAGGGTCAGGCTCACCACGCCGGTGGAGATAGCGCCGCCGATCTTATTGATGAGGGGCTGGATAGAGAAGGTGATAGACTCGTTCCGCTTGCCCAGCTTCCACTGGCCGTATTCCACGGTGTCTGCCAGGAACATCAGCATCAGGGTCTGGATAAATGCCTGGCCCACGAACACGGAAACGGCACCCAGGATAATCAAAACGATGGAGATCTCCGCAAAGAAGAAGATGCCGTAGCCTGCCAGCACCAGGACAGTAGACAGGGTATACAGCTGCTTGCGGTTAAACCGCTTGGCAACGGCAGGATACACACCCAAAGCGCTCAGCTGGGCAACGCCGCACACGCCTACCAGCACCACATAGAGGCCTTCGTTTCCGAAGACATACTTCATATAATAGACCGCAAAGCCAATGGTGGTGGAATAGCCAACCATAAACAGCGCCATGGCCAGAGTGGTCCACATCAGCTGATCGTTACCTGCCTCGATGAAGAAGGTTGTGTGCTCCTGGAAGCCACCGCCACGGCGGTCCATATCCTTCTTCAAACGCATCATATCAGCGTATGAGAAGCCCTCGCCCCAAAGCTCGATACGGCGCTGGAACCACACCTTATCCTGAACAAGTTCAGCAGTGAGAGTCTGACCCTCTTTTGCTGCGCAAGTGTACTCTGGGTCACGATAAGCCTTAACGAAAGCCTCAAGTGTAGCGGCACCTGTTGCAGGGTCACCTGCCATTGCCTCAGCCTCGGCCTTGATGAGGTACATCTCCTCGATACGCATAAGAGGAATATCGTTGGCGTTGGTGCTTGTGTAGGTCTCGTCATTGTAGCAACCGAACTTCATATGAGTATAAGCCGGGATCTTGTTTTCAGCAGCGTATGCAGCCTGCTCGGCGTTGAGGTTTGGAGACTGAGCCTGCTCGTTCAACCACCAGCCCTTGCGGACGTCGGTTGCAGGAATCTGCGCATAGAGAGCAGAGTTGATTCGACGCCAAGCACCAACCGATGCATAACCGTAGTTGAGTGAGCCCATATGTGATGGGAAATTACAGATACCCGATGTCACAGGACGGTCGGTCTCGGCAACCAGCATCCCCCACATCCAAGATGCATCCTCGATATCGCTGAAACCGGGGTGGTCAACATCCTCGATTGCGTATGGGGTAGCAGATGTGTTGGAGATAGCATTCTGTGCATCGCTTGCAGCTGCAGCCCAGTTGTTCATAACAAGGTTAGCACGTGCACGCACACCGTATGCGACAGCAAGGTCGGCATAGCGCTTGTCGGCACGCTCGACAGAAGTTGCACTCAAAAGCTCGATAGCTTTGTCGAGGTCACTCATAATCTGCGCATAAACCTCGGCAACTGTAGAACGCTTGCAACCTACATTGGGAACATCATCCATATTCTCCTCGGTTATGATGGGAACACAAGGCTTGTTCTCATTGCCCACGTATGTGTGCTGATAGAACTGTGCGAGTGTGTAGTAGTCATAAGCTCTTACAACCAACGCCTGGGCGAGATAATATTTCAAATCATCGTCGGCTGGATCGTATGTACCGATTGTCTTCACAACAGCATTCGCAGCAGACAACTGATTGTACACTGTCGACCAATAGCAAGTGGTTGTAAATCCGGTATAGCTCAAATCGCCGTAGTCAAGAGCATCTGCAAACCAGTTGTAACCGATGTCTTCCGATGGCATATCCATACCACGGGTATCGGAGAAGATAAAGATTGCAGGGAAGAAAAGGTCGTTATGGTTTCCCTCGGCAGTCAGCTTACCGAAATTGTAGAATGCTGCTGGAATAGCGGCAACACTCGCCTGTATTCTGTCGGGGTTGGCAGCAACAGCATCACCTTTCTGCTCAGTAGTGACTGTCGAGCCCATCGGTGCAGTGTCAAGGTCGTTACAGCTCACCATAGCGAGAGCAGCGAACGCCGATGCAACAAATTTATATTTAAAATTCTTCATAATATTCACATTTTAAATTATTAGAATGTCACTTTGATACCACCAGAGATTGTACGCAACGCACCGTATGTAGATGTTGTTGTTGTCATAGTAGACTTACGTGGGTCCATACCCTTGCGTGCGCTGAACAATGCAACATTGTCGGCTGCACCGTAGATGCGTACTGAGTTCAAACCGAGAGCGCGCACCCACATCTTGGGCAATGAATAGCCAAAGGTGATGTTGTTCAATGAGAGGTAGTTAGATGATACCAGGAAGCGGTCCGACAAAGAGTTTGCATACTTGTCGTTGTAGTTCAGACGAGGTACATCTGTGAAACGGTTCTCGGGAGTCCACGCATTGGCGATATCGTTATGCCAGTTGCGGCCTACGCTTGAAGAGACACCGCTGTGCATAGATGCAGCATAGGTGTTATCGTAGAGCTGGCCACCGAGCTGGTATGCGAATGAAATGGCGAAGTCGAAGCCGTAGAACTCAAGGCTTGTACCGAAACCACCATACATATCGGGTGCCAAGTCACCTGTAGCCTCGCGGTAGGTCTTCTGCGCAACAGCGTAATCCGATGTAACATAAACCTCGGGAACAAATGCAGCCTTCTCCTCATCTGTAGCGTCCTCAGCAACAGTTGTCTTTGCATAGTAGAGGGCAAGACCGCTGTTAGGATCTACACCTGCATACTTTGGCAAATAGAGCTGGAACTGTGAATCACCCTCGCGATAGATTGTTGTACCGTCGATATACTCACCGTTGAGCTCAGGAGCCAACTCGTTAATCTTGTTCTCCTGGAGTGTGGCGTTTGCAAAGATGTCCCACTTGAAGTTACGCTTCTGGAAAGGAGTTGCATTCAACTCGATTTCAAGACCGCTGTTGGTCATAGAACCGATGTTCACAGGTATCTCTGTGTAGCCGTTTGAAGGAGCAACAGCTCTGTAGTAAAGCATATCCGATGTCTGACGGCCGAAGTACTCTACTGTACCGTTCAACTTGCCGCCGAAGAACGAAAAGTCAACACCGGCATTGTATGCATTACTCTTCTCCCAAGTAAGTTCAGGGTTACCTTTGTAAACCAAAAGACCGTCCGAGAAGACGCCATCGGCACCCGAAACCTGATACTGGTCGAGATAAGCATAGTTGTTACCGATATCGTGGTTACCCTGCTGACCGAAAGAAGCCTTCAACTTGAGGATATCGATCCAGGTAGCATTTCTCATAAAGCTCTCCTTCTTGATGTCCCAAGCAGCCGATGCCGACCAGAAGTTACCCCAACGGTTATCGGGATGGAAACGTGAAGAGGCATCGCGACGATAAGAAGCTGCCACGTAGTATTTCTCGGCCCAGTCATAGTTCAAGCGGCCGAAGAAACCCTGTGTAGCATAACCGCCGGATGCACCGCCACCACGCTTCTGGTCGATAGTGTTGTTCACGGTAAAGTCACCGGGCTTGTACATATTCTGACCTGTAGCATATACATACTCATTGTTGTATTTGTATGCCTCGTAACCGAGTGTCAAGTCGAAGTTGTTCTTGCCGAAGCTCTTTGTATAGTTTGCGAGGTACTGCTGGTTGAAAGCGAAGTAGC
Source organism: uncultured Bacteroidales bacterium (assembly GCA_937896105.1). The sequence continues at coordinate 1,094 of CALBKR010000407.1, read as the reverse complement.
GATCCTGCTGCTGCATTACTGTACCACCATACTCAGCACTCTGGCCATAACGGTCGTTACCGATATTGTGATAACGTGTATTGTCGATGTATGCACCGATAGAAGCTGTCAGCTTAAGACCCTTGAACGGAGTAATCTCTACAAACCACTTGCCGTTGAAGATATCGGACAGATACTCCTCGGTATTGTAGATAAGGTCACTCATAGGATGTGCTGTAGCCATAAAGTTACGTGAGAAGTTTGTTATAGAGCCATTACCGTAGTCGTAAACAGGATTACCGGTCTGCGCATCCATCATAATGCTTCCGTCGGCATTGCGTACATAGAAAGGATATACAGGAGCAATCTCGTTTGCAATGTAGAATGCGTTCATTGAAGAAGCAGTATTTGTCTGGTCACCGGGGTAACGGCTATGGCTGTTTACATAAGAGATTGCAGTACCTACCTTCAACCATTTCTTGGCCTGGTAGCTTGCATTCAAACGTGTTGAGAGACGGTTGAAGCCTGAGTTCTCAATGATACCGCCATCCTCGAGGTAACCAGCCGAGAAGAAGTAGTTGAACTTGTCTGTTCCACCCGATACAGAGAGGTTGTACTCCTGACGCAGGTTGCTGGAAATCATACCCTCAGTCCAATCATCGGGTGTATAGTAGTACTCGCCATCGCTGTAACCGAGAGTTGCACGCGGGTCAACCTTGCCATCGAGACCGATGAGACCGGGAGCGCCATTCAAGGTGTATATCTGATAACCGATAGCGCCGAACAGTGACTGGTTGGCATAGCTGTGAGCATTTACAGGAGAATAACCGAGGTTATAGACACCTGCATTGTAAAGGCTCTTGTAGAGAGTCTCCATATACTGGCCGGTAGACTCCATTACATCATACTTGCCTATCTGACGAGAGTTGGCACCCCACTTTGCATCGAAAGATACACGCGCAGCACCATTTGAGCCCTGCTTTGTTGTAACCATAATTACACCGTTTGCACCACGTGCACCATAAAGGGCAGCAGCTGCAGCATCCTTCAATACCGACATATTCTCGATATCGGCAGGGTTGATAGATGAGATGTCGCCATCGAACGGCATACCA
>CALBKR010000406.1 GCA_937896105.1 uncultured Bacteroidales bacterium | reverse complement strand
CAACCCGGTGCAGATTGCAGCACACAACTATTCGCAGGAGGTGCTCGACGGCAAGAGCGTAGAGCAACTGGGCGAGAGGACAACACCAAAGTTCGAAAGGGCACGCTTGCTTGGCAACACCATTTTCATATCGGGGACGGCTGCCATAAAGGGCGAGTGCAGCAACAGGGGCACCGATACCGTGGAGCAGGCAGCAGAGACAATGGAGATTATGGACAGGCTAATCGCAAGCGATAACATTCCGGTCACTAACAATGGCGCGCGGTACGATCTGTTGCGCGTGTATGTAAAGAGGGAATGCGACATCCCTGCAATGCGCGAATATATGCAACGCCACTACCCTGCCGTGCCCAAGCATTACCTTGTCGCTGACATCTGCCGCCCCGAACTGCTTATTGAAATTGAGGGCATTGCGCACATCTGATGCCGACACACCTTCCCATTCACACACATAACCAACACCTGACATTTATGAAGATTATGAAAAAGATTATGGCAGCAACAGTGGCTATAGCTGCTTGCGGATGCAGCCCCGAGAAACAGGCAAACCCATTGTTAGCCGATTTTGACACACTATACAACATTGCACCGTTTGCCGAGATAACCATCGAAAACTACCGCGAGGGTATGTTGAAGGGTATGGAGGAGCAGAAGGCTGAGGTTGCGGCAATTACAGACAACAGTGAGGCTCCGACATTCGAGAATACCATTGTAGCCCTTGACCGGTGCGGCAAGTTGCTGCGCAAGGTACGCGGCACGTTCAGCCCGCTGTCGAGCAGCAACTCCACCGAGGAGATGCGCGCATTGCAGAAGGAGATGTCGCCGCTCTTTTCGGCACACAACGACGACATCTACCTCAACGAAAAGCTCTTTGCACGCGTAAAGAGCGTATACGACAGCAGAGCAGCGCTGACACTCACCCCCGAGCAGGGCAAGATACTTGAGAATATCTACAAGCGTTTTGTAAACAGCGGAGCCAACCTGAACGAAGAGCAGAAGGCAAGGCTGCGTGAGATAAACAAGGAGTTGTCTATGCTGCAGCTCAATTTCTCGCAGAATCTCCTGCACGAGACGAACAACACCTATGTAGTTGCCGAGAACATCGAGGAACTCAAGGGACTGCCGCAGGCCAACATCGACGCTGCAGCAAAGATGGCTGCCGACAACGGGCAGCCCGGCAAGTGGATGTTCAATATGCAACGCCCGAGCTGCAACCCTGTATTGCAGTATTGCGAGAACCGAGAGTTGCGCGAGAAGGTTTACAATGCCTACTACAACCGCAGTAACAGGGATAACGAATACGACAGCAAGGAGATATGTGCAAAGATTGTAACGCTACGCCTCGAAAAAGCCAAGCTGATGGGATATGAGAACTATGCGCAAATGGTTCTCGAGGAGCGTATGGCAAAGACCCCCGAGGCTTTATACGAGCTGCTCGACCAGGTATGGGAACCGGCCGTAGCAAAGGCCAAGGAGGAACTTGACGACATACGTGCCGAGATTCGCAAGGAGGGAAAGGATTTCGAGCCTGCAGGGTGGGATTATATGTATTACCTCGACAAGGCAAAAAAGGCAAAATTCGCTGTCGACGAGCAGGAGATACGTAATTATATGGAGGTGAATAATGTGATGAACGGCATCTTCTACGTTGCCAACAAGCTCTATGGCATCACCTTCAAGGAGATTACCGCCGATGTACCGTCGTATGAGCCAACAGCAAAGGCTTACGAGGTCATTGACCGCGACGGCACCACCCTCGCCATCTTCTACAGCGACCAGTTCACACGCGAAGGCAAGAATGCCGGTGCCTGGTGCACATCGTTCCGCCCGCAAAGCTACGAGAACGGCAAGCGCATAATACCTGTCGTTGTAAACAGCTGTAATATGACACCTGCGACCGGCAACACCCCTGCACTGCAGAGCATCGACAATGTAAAGACTATGTTCCACGAGTTCGGCCACGCACTGCATAACTTTATGCGTGATGTACAGTACAGCAGCGCAAGTGGTGTGGAGCGCGACTTTGTTGAGCTGCCGTCGCAGATAAACGAGCACTGGGCTCTGGAGCCCGAGGTGCTTGCCATCTATGCCAAGCATTACCGGACAGGCGAAGTTATCCCGATGGAGCTTGTCGAGAAGATACAGGAGAGCGACAAATATGGCCAGGGATTCGCTACTGTGGAGTATATTGCAGCATCGTACAGCGATATGGATTTGCACGTGCTCACAGAGATACCAGAAGGGCTCAACGTAATGGATTTCGAGGCCGAGAAACTCGCAGCACGCGGCATCCCGTCGCAAATATTGCCACGATACAGGATGACCAACTTCAGCCACACGATGGGCGGCGGCTACACAGCCGGCTACTACAGCTATATGTGGGCCGAGGTACTCGATGCCGATGCCTTTGATGCATTCAAGGAGACGGGCGACATCTTCAACCGCGATGTTGCCGACAGGTTCCGCAAATATGTACTCACCCCGGGCGGTATCGACGACGGAATGACTATGTATGTCAATTTCCGCGGCCGCGAACCGAAGATTGATGCCCTGCTACGCAACAGGGGACTGTAAATATAGAAGAAGCGGAGAGATGAAGGGTTTTCACAATGGTGAGAGCCCTTTATTGTTATAATATCATAAAACAGGAACAAAAAGGTAATCGTGTGCATTACTATTACAAACGGCACTGCTGTTGCGGGGCATTCAATAAGCCACTCGACGAGGAGCTGCGACCCGGCTAACACCTGCATCACATTGGGGTCGTTACTGCCCGCGCGACGGAGTGCCGTTTGTTTTGTGTAACATTTTAAAAATACAGTTATGAGTATGCTAATGAAAAGAGAAGGACAGCACTGGCTGCCGAGTATGTTCAACGATTTCTTCAACAGTGACATTCTTGTACGCAACAATGCGACCGCACCGGCAATCAATGTGTTCGAGACCGAAAAGGAGTACAAGGTTGAGGTGGCTGCTGCCGGAATGAGCAAGGATGATTTCAAGATTCACATCGACAGCGACAATGACCTGACCATCACTATGGAGAGAAACTGCAACTGCGAGAAGAAGGACGGCGAGTGCTGCAGCAAGGATAAAGAGGAGAAGAGCGAGGAGAAGGGACGCTACCTGCGCCGCGAGTTCTCGTACACGAAGTTCCAGCAGACGCTTATCCTGCCCGACGATGCAATAACAAACAGCATCGAGGCGAAGGTGAAGAACGGAGTTTTGTGCATCAACATTCCTAAGAAGGCACAGAGCAACGAGAACAAGACAAGCAGAGTCATTGCCATTGAGTAAACGAGTTATTGACATAGTAGCGGCGTGCTGTTGCACGCCGCTCTTTTTTTTATTATCTTCGCAGAACACATAGCAAACCAAAACACAAAAAAATAACACGATGAAGAAAATCTTTTATTCACTTTTTACATTATCGATTATGCTGACGACTATCGGATGTTCACAGAAGAAGGAGAACGGGGAGGCGCAAGGGAACAGCATCCTCAAGGAGAGCAAGGCACCGTTCGGTGCGCCGGAGTTCAACACCTTCAGGGTCGAGGACTACAAGGCTGCATTCGACCAGGGTTTTGCCGAAAAACGTGCCGAGATAAAGGCCATAATAGAGAACAGCGAGGAGCCCACTTATGCAAACACGATAGACGCGCTTGAGATGAGCGGAAGGACACTCGACAAGGTTTCGTGCATATTCTTCACACTCAACGAGAGCGACAACAGCGAGGCGATGACCGAAATTGAGAACTATGTTGTGCCCAAACTAACCGAGCTTAGCGGATATGTATATATGAACGACACGCTGTTCAACCGCATAAACACACTCTACAATGAGAAGGAGAGTCTGGGGCTCGACGAGGAGCAGAGCATTGTGCTTGAGAACTACTACAAGGCATTCGTCAGGGGCGGCGCACTGCTCAACGAAGCCGACAAGGCTACCCTGCTCGACATTGACACAAAGCTTGGGCTCGCTGCAATAAAGTTCGGCAACAACCTGCTCGCCGACAACAAGGCCTTCAAGCTTGTGATAACCGACAAAGAGCAGCTGAAAGGCCTGCCACAGGATGTGATAGATGCAGCAGTGAGCGAGGACGGTTCAAGATGGGTGTTCACACTTGACAAGCCGAGTTGCATACCGTTCTTGCAGTATGCCGACAACCGCGAACTGCGCGAGAAGGTCTACAAGGCATATTATGGCCGCGGCGACAACAACAACGCCAACGACAACAAGGAGGTTATAAAGGAGATACTGCAGTTGCGACAGCAGAAAGCAAAGTTGCTCGGCTTTGAGACATACGCCCACTTTGTGCTCGACGAAAAGATGGCAAAGAGTCCCGAAGCAGCATTGGAGCTACTGAACAGCATCTGGGAGCCGGCCGTGAAACGTGCCAAGGAGGAGAGAGCCGAACTGCAGAAGATTGCCGACCGCGAGGGCGCAGGAATAAAGATTGAGGGCTGGGACTGGTTCTACTACACCGAGAAGCTGCGCAAAGAGAAATATGCGCTCAACGACGAGGCAATAAAGCCCTATTTCAGGATAGAGAATGTGTTGCAAGGAGCTTTTGACTGTGCAAGCAGGCTCTATGGCGTGAAGTTCGTTAAACGCAACGACATCCCTGTCTACTATGATGGCGTGGAGACATACGAGGTACTAGACAACGACGGCAAGCACCTCGGTATCTTCTACACAGATTTCTTCCCCCGTGCATCGAAGCGTCAGGGTGCGTGGATGACAAACTTTGTGAACCAGAGAAACATAGGCGGCGACAATGTGCGTCCGATGATTGTCAATGTATGCAATTTCACTGCACCACAAGGCAACACACCGGCATTGCTAAACATAGACGAGACACGTACGCTGTTCCACGAATTCGGCCACGCACTGCACGGGATGCTTACACAGGCACACTACCCCAGCGTGAGCGGAACAAACGTGAAGCACGATTTCGTTGAGCTCTTCTCGCAGATAAACGAGAAGTGGTCGGTGCACCCCGATGTGATGCCTACATACGCAAAGCACTACCAGAGCGGCGAGGCTATCCCGGCAACACTGATAGAGAAGATGCAGCAGAGTTTACATTTCAACTCGGGCTTTGAGACCACGGAGCTGGTTGCTGCAGCGCTGCTCGATATGAAGATGCACCTTATTGACGATTACAGCAATTTCGACTGCAACGAATATGAGAAACAGCTGCGCAAGGAGCTTGGCTTTATCCCGGAGATTGAATACCGTTACCGCAGTACAAACTTTGCACACATATTCAGCGGTGGCTACGAGGTAGGATACTACGCCTACCTGTGGGCCGAGGTACTCGACTGTGATGCATTTGAGCTGTTCCTCGAAAAGGGAATCTTCGACCCAGCAACAGCTGCAAGCTTCAAGCAGTTGTTGGAGATGGGTGGCAGTAAGGACCCGATGCGTGAATACCGCCGTTTCCGTGGCGCTGACCCCAACCCCGATGCTTTGCTCCGCGCACGCGGCTTGATTTAATGAACAAAATAAAACAACTGTTATGGAAGAAAGAATAGAAAAGGCTGTTGCACTGTTCAAAGAGGGCTACAACTGCAGCCAGTCGGTAGTGGCAGCGTTTGCCGATATGTATGGTTTTACCACTGAACAGGCGCTGAAGATGTCGGCATCGTTCGGTGGCGGCATAGGGCGTATGCGCCAGACCTGCGGCGCGGCTTGTGGCCTGTTTATGCTTGCAGGCCTTGAGACAGGATGCACCGAGGGCAAGAACCGTGAGGGCAAGGAGGCTAACTACAAGGTTGTGCAACAGCTTGCCGAGGAGTTCCGCAAGCGCAACGGCTCACTCATTTGCGCCGAACTGCTTGGACTTGCAAAGACAGCACCCACGCCGCCGACTCCCGAAGCAAGAAGCAACGAGTATTACAAAAAGCGTCCTTGTGTGAAGATGGTTGAGGAGGCTGCACGCATTTGGTGCGAATTTATGGCATCTAATGGTAAAAACGACACAAAAAGCGCATAAAAACATTGAAAATCATTGCTTTTTGTTTGTCATATAAAAAAAATGTAGTACTTTTGCACCCGAAATCAAAAAACAACCGTTTCAGGATGTTAATCTGTTCAGACAAAGGTTGTTGCAGTTTCAAAAGAAATTTAGTGTTGAATTAAAAATATTAGAACTATGATTGAGAATGCTGGTGCATTTGCAGGCCGTATCTGGACTGCTTTGAACGAGACAGAGGGTCTTACACTTAAAGAGATTAAGACAAAGGCAAAGTTGAAAGAGAAGGAGTTGTACCTCGGTTTGGGTTGGTTGCTCCGTGAGGACAAGATTTTCTCTTGCGTAGCAGGTGAGGAGGAGATCTTCGCTCTCAAGTAATTGAAACTTTCAATTCAAAATAATTAAGCCAGGCATTTGCCTGGCTTAATTATTTTATGCGGACGATGTTCTGTCGCGTAATTTTTTTACCGCCGGTGTTATCTTATTTCTTGCATCGAACACTAAACATCAACCTCAAGCCCGTCGTATGCAAAGAACACCCCATCGGGCAGGCACTTCTCTATCTTTGCGTGAAGGCCTATGTGATGCATCATATGTGTAAAATATGTTCTTTGCGGAGCAATCTTGTCGACAATGCGCAATGCCTCGAGCACTGTCTGGTGCGTGCCGTGAGGCTTTGAAAATCGCAGGGCATTCATCACAAGAACCTCTACCCCGGCAAGTTTATCGAGTTCCGACGGTTCAATGCGGCTCATATCCGTTATGTATGCGAGCCTACCGAAACGGTAACCGACGATGGGCAGCCGACCGTGATAGACGCGGATGGGGATGACATCGATGTCACCGACTGTAAAAGGCTTCATATCCTCAATGGAACGCACCTCGATATTGGGCACACCGGGATATTTCACCTCGAAAAAGCAGTAGGGAAACATAGAACGTATCTGTTGCTCGGTATCATTGTCGGCATATATAGGAAAAAGTCTGGACGAAGCATAAGGACGCAGGTCATCAATACCTGCCGTGTGGTCGTAATGCTTGTGTGTCATCAGCAGGGCGTCGATGTGCGCTACATCGGCACGGAGCATCTGCGCACGGAAATCGGGGCCGCAGTCGATAAGCAGGGTTGTGTCGCCGTGAGTGAGGAGAGCAGAGGAGCGCAGACGCACATCGCGCGGGTCGGTCGAGGTGCACACCTCGCACTTGCAGCCCAGCTCAGGCACACCTGTCGATGTTCCGGTTCCAAGGAATGTCAGTTTCATAGCATCATCCTATTATGTTCACCTCCATTTTGAGCCTAACGCCAAATTTCTCCTTTACCGATGCAGCCACAGCATTGGCAAAGGCAATGACCTCGCTGCCGGTTGCTCCGCCAAGATTGACAATGACCAATGCCTGATGCCTGTACACACCGACGTGCGGATGCGGTGTATCTTTCCATCCGCACTGTTCAATGAGCCAGCCGGCCGAGAGTTTCACATCACCGTCGGGCAATGGATATTGCGGCATTGCAGGGTATGCACTGCGCAATGTTGCTGCTACAGTTGCCGGAACGATGGGGTTCATAAAGAAACTGCCGGCACTGCCCACCCGGTTAGGGTTGGGCAACTTTGCCTCGCGTATCTCACACACGGCACGGCGCACATTGGCAAGCGAAGCACCGCCAAGGCTCTCGACTCTCTCGCTGAGGTTTCCGTATGAGAGCTTGAAACTTGCACTCTTGGCAAGCC
>CALBKR010000405.1 GCA_937896105.1 uncultured Bacteroidales bacterium | reverse complement strand
GCCCTGACCAAGGAAATCTATGCCGTCGAGCTTGCGTGCCTCCTCCTCGAATACGCGGATGAACTCTCCGCCGATAATCTTGCGTTTCTGCTCCGGGTCGGCTACGCCGGCAAGCTTGTCGAGGAAACGGTCAGTTGCATCTACATATACAAGGTTTGCACATAGCTGTTTGCTGAATACGTCGATAACAGCCTCGCTCTCGCCCTTGCGCATTAGACCGTGGTTTACGTGCACGCACACAAGGTTCTCGCCAATAGCCTTGAGCAGCAGCGCTGCAACGACTGAACTGTCAACACCACCCGAGAGGGCAAGCAACACCTTCTTGTTGCCTACCTGGCGGCGGATAAGCTCCACCTGGTCGTTGACGAAGTTGGTCATGTTCCAGTTTTTCTCGGCCTTGCAGGTGTCGAGCACGAACTCCCTGACAGCCTCCTTTACAATCTCTACATCGTTGCCAATCTCGGCAATCCTTACATCGCATAGCGCCTTGTCGTGACCGGCGGCCATAACCGGGAAACCTGCGTTGTAGATATCGTGGTTCACATCAATGGCAACACCGTCAATCACGTTGTTGGGGCCGCCGTTGATTATTATACCTTTTACGTTGGGCAGTGCCTTGAGCTCGTCGACAGTTATGTCGTGTGGGTATATCTCGCTGTATACTCCCAAAGCACGTATGGCTCGGGCAAGCACGGTGTTCTCGTGGCTTCCCAAGTCGAGGATGACAATCATATCCTGTTTCATATTCCTGAATGTATTAGAGGTTTGCTATTTGCGGTGCAAAAATAATTTATTTCTTTTTTTTTTACAAGAAACAGCTCGCGAATATTCCATAAAAAACACCTTTTTTTATACCGCTGTCCTGTTGTGTAACGCGGATTGCAAATTATGCACAAATTTTATTCATTTATTGCATTTATTGTTCGATTTAATTGTGGTTTATTATTAAAAATTATTAAGTTTGCATTATGTGCGCAACCAAGAGACTTGTGTTATTCGGCTGTGTGCTTAGTTTATAACCAAAAACAGATGACTATATGAATGTAAAGGGCTTTCTCGTTGCCGTCGTGGCATCTTTCTCTCTCTTGTCTATGCCGCAGCACTCCGCTGCACAGTTCAGCAAGGGAACGGTAATACAGCTTGTGAACAAGAGTACCGGCAAGGCTGCCGCCGCAAATGTTTCAAAAGTCAGTTGTGTCGAACGTAACAGTGCCGACTATTCGCAGCTGTGGTATGTCGAGGACCGTTATTATAATGCCATTCCAATTGGCTACAAGGTGAGGTTGCGTAATCTGGGGAACGGACATTATCTTCAGGGCAACAACAACTCTTCGACTCCGTGGCGTATGGTGAAAAGTGCCGGGACATATACCCAGGACTATGACGGTGAAAGCACAAAATTCACTACCGATTTGTGGGAGGCGTCAAGGGATGGCTATTACACATTGGGCGTGGATAACAAGAAAACCGGCAACAGCGATTATTACTACGATAAACTGCATTGTGATGCTTCGGGAACTTGTGTCAGTTGGATGGGCTCCGCCGATGCATCATTATGGAGTATCGAGGTAGTGTCGGGTGTCGATGTGCAGGCCCAATGGAACAAATTGGCCGAGTTTGAGAATATGGCAAACCGCAAGGATGAGTTCCAAGGCTACCTTAACACTCTCTTTACCGATAACCTTTGTACCGAGTTGCGCAGTGCTTACAAGTCGCAGAGCGCACTGGTTGCCTCGTCGGCATATCAGGCATTACCCCAGGAACTGAAGAATATGGCTCTCAAGGTGTGCAATGGCAATTGGGCCGAAACAAACAGGGACAACAGTAATGTTTCGTGGACAAGCACTGCTGCAAAGCGCTTCAGGGTGCAGACTATTGAGCCATATTCGGTAGCCGAGGAGATAAGCAATGTTGTGAAGGTTGGTGCATACTCCAATATGAACAACCCGACAGGCATCTATGCCGGTGATATGAATATGATATATGTAATGGTTAAGGGAAATATTAACCAGGGTTCAGCGCTTTATATCGCAGGACTTGGTCACAACAGCAAGGATTATCTCACAACAATAAAAGGCAGCAACCCGGTGCAGCTGAGCACAGGTCTCAATATCATTCCTTTCTACGGCGACAAGAATATGCTCTATCTGATATATGCTGTAAACAGCCAGAGCAGCAGCTATCCCTTGGCAAACTATCCCGATATAGAGGTGCATATTGAGGGCGGTTGCATAAACGGTTTGTACGACCGCTCGATGAACGATGCTGCAATATATAGCGAACTCAGCAGTAATGCCTCGAAGGTGGGTCTTGAGTATTATGATGTGCTCGGTGACAAGTTTGTCTTCCACACGAGTTGGGAGACCGTGTTCAGGAACAATAGTGCCTCTTCTATAAATCGTGCCTTAGATATATGGGATATGATAGGAAGTACACAGCATATGGTTATGGGTGTGTCATCGGCAGCCGAGACGGCAAACGACCCGCTTGGATTGCATACATATACATCTGATTTCTCATCAGTGTTCAATAACAGGCAATTGGTTCATACAATCCCCACCCTAAGTGCATATACACAGGCTCCTCACAGGATTCAGTTTGCACACGGAGAGGGGTTGCTGCAAGGTGAAGTGATGGAGAAACAGGGGTACATTTGGGGGCCTGCCCACGAACAGGGACACGCGAACCAGAATGTCATAAATATGGTTGGAACTACGGAGATAAGCAATAATCTGTTTTCAAATGTTGCTGTTTTCTATCAGGATTATCTTCTTTCGCGTGGTGGCTCCGTTGCCGATAATTGCGAGGGGTATAAATCGGGCACTGCTTGGCATTTCCGCGATTCCAATTCCCGAATGAGGATGTTTTATCAATTATGGCTATATTATCATGCGGCCGGTAAGAATAAAAATTTCTATCCTAAACTTTTCGAATACCTTCGCAATGATCCTATGTCAATATATCCATCGTCGAATGGGGATGTATATACCTCGAACGAGTCGCTCAAGTTTTATAAGTATGCCTGTTTGGCGGCTGGCGAGGATTTGACACCATTCTTCGAGGCGTGGGGCTTTTTTGTCCCGTTCAATAAAAGTACGATTACCGACTATAGTACCTACTCGATAATAAATAATCAGAATGATATAAATAATGCGAGGAGTACAGTCGCTGCTTACGGATATAATAAGAATTACGCGGTTATATTCATAGAAGACAGGATTGGGGATGTATTCAGTAGAAAGTATACCGGTCATAAAAAACAATGGATGAACGAGGCGCCCGAGAAGCTGGGAACTATCGGTATGTATACCGATTTTGCCGGTGACAAATCTATAAACGGTGATTATGTGTGGATAGAGACTGAACATAATACTGTTGAGATTTCAGGTGGAAGTGGTGCTGCTGGAGTGATAATAGAGCAGTCGGGTTCTTTGCACTCGTTCTTCAACACACTTGAGCTTGACCTGGATGATACAGTGTTGGGTGGAATCAGGTCGGGTGCATACAAAATAAAAGTTGTAGGTGTCGATGGGCGGTTATATGATGTGAAGAGTGTCGATGAGTCTGATAGTGATGCCGCAAAGAGGGCTGCGCTGAAATTGATGATAGACAATGCTGATGAAATTGTGCAATTTATCGATTACGATGGCTGCAGAGTCGGGTATTATAACCCTATATATACAGCTGGTATTGAGTTGTTGCTTGTCAAGGCGAGAGGTGTTTACAATAAGAGTCTCAGCGAAGAATATGATATTTTTATTGACAAGTTAGTCGCAGAGATGAACGTGCTCAAAGAATTAGGTGATGCCGCTGTTATCAATGTCATCGACGGCGATGCATATCAGTTCGAAAACAAGCTCCACATTGGTAACAGGATGTATCTGGCCGCAAACAACGAGGTGGACGGAGCTGCAAATCCTCCCACCGGAACCGATAGGTGGATACTTGAATATTCCGGAAATGGTGCCGGCTATTACATTAAGAACAAGAAGAATGGTCTGTATATTGAAGAAATGACATCATATAGCCAGCAAGTCTATGCCGATGAAAAGTCGAGAAGTACGGCCGATGTCTATACTTTGGATCTCATTGCCGACAGAACGGTTTCTTTAGCCGGTAAATCTTATCTGCTGCACCTTGATGCCTGGATGAATGTGGTGGGTTGGTTCAGCGAAGCAGATGCTTCATATTGGTATGCACGCAGGGTCGATGTCTCAGAACTTGAGACTGCTATGTTTAGATTGGATAAAATGATTGCACGTGTGAAATGGCTTGTGGATGAGATGGGTGTGAATGTGTCGTTTAGCGGAAATGTAACTGTTGGTGGAGTAGAAGAGCGGTACAGGGATATTATAAAAGTGCCCCAGCTTGTGTCTGCAGCAATGGCTGTTCAAACAGCTGTCGCGTCCAAAAATGCATCGGATGTATCTGTTTCGCAGATTAATTCCGTATATGGCACGTTGGAGCAACACTATGATATCTTAAAAAAGGCTTATGATGCTGCAAATAATGTAGAACTGCGCGAGGCATACCGCAATCTTCAAGGCTGTGTCAACGAACTCAAATCATATATTTCCGGTGGTGCATTGGCCGGTCGACTGCCTTTGCAGTGTGATGATGCGGGCGGAAATTACTATATATCATCCAATGCGGAGCAGAATGCCGGCGGTGGTATTGTCGATGGCGGTGGTGTAGCTGCTCTGATCGATGGATTGCCATCGACCTTTTTCCATAGCCGTTGGTCGGGGGCACCTGTGGACAGCCCGCATTATTTGCAAATTGATATGGGAGCCGGCAATGCTGTTTCGGATTTTTATTTTAACTACTCGTTGCGTGAGAACAACTACCACACTGTCCCTACAGAAATAATGGTTTCGGGAAGTAATGATGGAGTGAATTTCGATGAGATTACTGTTCTCGGCCGTGATGAACTTTTGGGAATGGAAATTGCCGATAATGTAGTATATGAATTGAACTCAAACTTTGCAACAGCAACAAAGAACGCCCGTCAACTGTCTGCTATCAAGCTGCTGAGTCCCGGTTGTGGAGAACAAACGGTGCAGTTAACTGATAAGAACCGAATTTATAATGATATGACCTCCTCTACTTTAGATGTCATTGCAGGCGAGACGCTTACGCTGTCATTTGTGAAAGACGGTGACTGGAGCTGGTTGCACGGCTATGTTTATATAGATTATGAAAATGATGGTTTCACAGCCTCAGTTACCGGTTCCCAACCCAATGAGGATCTCGTGAGCTATTCGTTCTATGGCGGTGAGAACAACGAAAATGTCGGGTTCAACAGTCGAGGTGCTTCGTTGTCAGGGGATGGCCGTAATGTACTCGATGTGCCATCTTTCACAGCACCGGAAAAACCGGGATATTACCGTATGCGTGTCAAGGCCGATTGGAATAGTATAGACCCTAAAGGTGACAACAACAGCAATTTCGGTGGTACGATAAAAGATGTAAATGGCAGTATCATAGATGTAATGTTGCATGTCAGTGACGGTGCCGATACATCATTGAACCCGTCTTTCATCTCTGATACAATTGTCTGTGGCAGAAACTACCGTTATTTGCGTTTCACGGTTACAGAATCGGCTTGTTTTGTGAATTCCCATACTTGTACCGCAGAACAGATGAAATATAATGGGGAATATTTCTTCAGTATGTCGGAATTCGGAATTACAAAAATCGATTGTATAGAACCTGAAGGAACCTGGTTACCTTTGTATGTAAATGATGCAATGGTGCTTGTGGCTAATGCGGAGAGGATGCTGGAAATGTCGGTTTCCGTCGCACAGTTTAATACCTGTATCAAGGAAGTGCAGCAGATGATAGAACTGCTTGGACGAGCATTGAATACACCTCTTCCGGTGGAACTTACTCCTGATGTCAACAGCCCGGTATTCTATCGCATTGTTTCAGTGCTTGGCAATTCTCCTCTCGAGTATGAGATAGACGCAACTGCTAATATGTACGACACTGCGGCATCCCCATTGAATCTTGTGTCGTTTGCCGATAATGATGACAACGAGCTTGGGCAGGCCTGGTACTTTATGCGCGGTACCGATGTGGGGCACTACTATGTACTCCCCAAACAGGGCGATGAAAAGGTTCTTGGCACTAACCCTGCGTGGCCGCAGGTGATGCAGACCGGCGAGAGCAGGGTGTGGAGTGTCGACAGGAGTGCACAAGGCTATGTGACCGAGTGGAAGATTGAGGTTCTCGATGATGGGGAGTTTGTCTTTGTGCCGGTATATGCCACCTCGCTTGTGTTGGGCCGTCCCGATGAGGCTGCCCGCAGGCTCGGTTTCGTCGATGATGCTTCGGCCGATGGTGCAAGGTTTGTTGTTGAGAGGTGCGAGCTTGGCGCCAATGCTATAGATGATGTTGCAGTCGATGTAGACTATGGGAAGAGGGGCATATATGACCTCTTCGGTCGTCGCGTAGACCGTGTGGCCGCTCCGGGTCTGTATATTGTCGACGGTAAAAAAATGTACATCAAGCCTTGATTTTACACATCAATAGGCGAGGTTTTGGTATCGGACAATGTGAAAAGAGGTTTTTATTGAAACTTTTTTATTATTTAACAGCGTTTGATGCTTTGTATGTTAAAACATTTTGTTAAATTTGCCGAGGTAAACTCGGCGAAGACAGGCTGCGCTCGTTGGAAATGCTAAAGCAAGCTTTGCATTTCACTCGCTGGCGCTGTCCTTGCACAAAAAACTTAATGGTATTCAGTAGATAACGTATGAAGGTGACAAGGTATCTGTTGGTCTTGGTTATGATGTTGGCGCTTGTTGCGTGCCGCTCTGCTGAATATTGCAATTGTGGATAATGATTTAAGGTATTTTATAAACCCTTTTTAATTTAATAAACTAATTATGACAAAAGTAGGTATTAACGGTTTTGGCCGTATCGGCCGTTTCGTTTTCCGTGCCGCTCAGACAAGAAACGACATCGAGATTGTAGGTATCAACGACCTTTGCCCAGTAGATTACTTGGCTTATATGCTCAAGTATGACACAATGCACGGTATCTTCGAGGGTACTATCGAGGCTGACGTTGAGAACAGCAAGCTTATCGTAAACGGTAAGGCTATCCGCGTAACAGCAGAGCGCAACCCGGCTGACTTGAAGTGGGACGAGGTTGGTGCTGAGTACGTTGTTGAGTCTACAGGTCTCTTCCTTTCTAAGGACAAGGCTCAGGCTCACATCGAGGCTGGTGCAAAGTATGTTGTAATGTCTGCTCCTTCAAAGGACGACACTCCAATGTTCGTTTGCGGTGTAAACGAGAAGACATATGTTAAGGGTACACAGTTCGTTTCTAACGCTTCTTGTACAACTAACTGTCTTGCTCCTATCGCTAAGGTTTTGAACGACAAGTGGGGTATCACCGATGGTTTGATGACTACTGTTCACTCTACAACTGCTACTCAGAAGACAGTTGACGGTCCATCTTTGAAGGACTGGAGAGGTGGTCGTGCTGCTGCTGGTAACATCATCCCTTCTTCTACAGGTGCTGCTAAGGCTGTAGGTAAGGTTATCCCTGCATTGAACGGTAAGTTGACAGGTATGTCAATGCGCGTTCCTACATTGGACGTTTCTGTTGTTGACTTGACAGTTAACTTGGCTAAGCCCGCTACATACGCAGAGATTTGTGCTGCTATGAAGGAGGCTGCAGAGGGCGAGTTGAAGGGTGTTCTTGGTTACACTGAGGATGCAGTTGTTTCTTCTGACTTCTTGGGTGACACACGTACATCTATCTTCGATGCTAAGGCTGGTATCGCTTTGACAGACACATTCGTTAAGGTTGTTTCTTGGTATGACAATGAGATCGGTTACTCTAACAAGGTTCTCGACCTCATCGCTCACATGGCAACTGTTAACGCTTAATACGTTAATCCTTGTGAATACCAGGGGCTCCGTTTCCGGAGCCCCTTTTTTGTGCAATTTCCTTTTCATCCATTTGCCATTTGTAAAAATATCACTACCTTTATAAAAAATATGTATTTATTTACCTAACCATAATTATCGCAATGAAAAAATGTTTTATGCTTCTGCTTGTTGCGGCAGCGATGCTCATTGGAAGCTGCAGCACACCCAAGCACACATTCGAGGTGAAGGACAACAAGTTCCTCTACGATGGCGAGAAGGTACAGCTCATCTGCGGCGAGATGCATTATCCGCGCATTCCGGTAGAGTACTGGCGCGACCGTATGCAGCGTGCAAAGGCGATGGGGTTGAACACTATCTCGGCCTATGTATTCTGGGCGGTACACGAGCCACAGCCCGGTGAGTTCAATTTCGAAGGACAGGCCGACATCGCA
>CALBKR010000404.1 GCA_937896105.1 uncultured Bacteroidales bacterium | reverse complement strand
GCAGTATGCGCCCCGACAAGCAGATGAAGATTGCCGGCGAAACCGACTATTTCTACGCCCCTCTGGCACACCGTCTCGGCCTCTACTACATCAAGCGTGAGATGGAGAACCTCTCGTTCCGCTATCGTTGCCCCAGGGACTATGCCTACATCGAGGAGCAACTGCAAAGAGACCTCAAGGAGCGAGAACCGGGACTGAAGGCATTTATGTTCGAGATTGAGCGCCTGCTCGAGAACAACGATATTCTGATGGCGCGTACCGAGGTCTACTCACGCGGCCCCTACAGTGCGTGGCGCAAGATGCACGCTACAGGTTGCGACTTCAAGCACGTTGAGGGCAAGTACTACATTCGTATAATATACCCGAACACCCACGAATACTCCGAGAAGGATATGAGCCTCAAAATATATTCTATTCTGACCGACCGTTTCAAGGAGAAACCGGGCAGTGTCGCCAATTTCATCGACTCTCCCAAGGAGAACGGCTATCAGAGCTATCACGTGAAGCTGCTCACACCGCAGGGCGCTTGGGAAGAGGTGCATATCTCGTCGGAGCGTATGATACGCAAATCGCAATTCGGATGTATTGCCGAGAGCACCGAAACGAACATCACCAACTGGCTGGAGAAATTCAAGCACGTGCTGCAGGAGATGGCTACACGAGGCAAGGAGGTCGAGTATATGGACGGTGTGACATCCTCGTTCTACAACGACGATATAATAGCATATAGCCCCGACGGCAAGGGCGTTATCCTGCCAAAGGGTGCGACAGCTCTCGATTTTGCCTTTGAAATCCACAGTGAGCTTGGCCTGCACGCCCAGTATGCACGTATCAACGGCAATTTATCGTCAGTCAAGACCGAACTGGAACGTGGCGATGTCGTGGAGATTGGCAGTAACCCGTCGGTGACACCGCAGCCCGATTGGATGCATCACGTTTCGACCTTCAAGGCGAAATCGCACATCAACAGTTTCCTGAACAAGCAACGCAAGCTGCAGTATGTACGTTGTGAGCAGTGCCGCCCGTTGCCGGGCGACGAGGTCATCGGCTTCAAGGATGCCGACGGCACTATAACCCTTCACCGACGCGACTGCAAAGTGGCTATACGCCTTGCCTCGCAGCGTGGCGATGATATCGTTGCAGTGCCCTTCGACGAGGATAAGGATTTTCTGTATCCTGTGAAGATAGAGGTGATAGCCATTGACCGTTTCCATCTGCTTGTAGACCTCATAGAGTGCATCACCAACCGCCTGCAACTGTCGCTTACCCGCACCTTTACCGAAACAAAGGACGAACTGGTTACCTGTTCGCTCGAGTTCAAGGTACACTCGTCGGCTGAGCTGCAAGAGGCTATCAGCAACATCTCGCAGATTGAGAGCGTCGAGGAGGTTAAGCAATGCTTTGATATATAAATAGAAACCATTAGATAACTGAACTGTTTTATAACGATGAAAAAATTGATTTTATCCCTTAAGTTCGCTTTGTGTGCGCTTGTGCTTACAGCGTGCAGCGAGGACGACTCGGCTTTCAACGAGCCGCTGGCTCCTCAGGTGCCCACCGATGTTTCACGAGCTACATTCCCCGAGGACGACGGCTCACCTTCTCTTTCAAGTTATTCTCCAAACGAAAAGGTGGCGAGGCTTTTGAACAATGTTAGCGATGCCTATGCTGTCACCGACACTCTTGGCCGTGCAAATATCACTCCGGGACAATATGCCGAGATTAAGGCTTTTACCGATGAACTTGTGAAGAACTGTAAAACACAAAAGGAGGCTTTTGATGTCTGTTTTAAATGGGTGAGTACAAACATCGAATACGATTATGTCGATAACGACCCGTATGCGGTCTTTATAAATCGCAAGGGTATCTGCCAGGGTTATGCCAACCTGTTGTTTATTATGTTGCATAGCCAGGGTATCCCGTCGATGGTATGTAACGGCATATTGAATCCTATTGGAGGACACGCCTGGAACTATGCCTGCTGTGATGGCAAATGGTATGTTGCCGACCCTACTAATACCGGTGGCCCCTGGGGGTACAGATTGTACAGTTCTTTCTCGCATTTGATACCAATGTCGCTTGATATAGTTATATACAAGGATAAGGATTGCTGGTTCGATTACAATGAGTATAACCTTAATATATGCAACATTACCGGAAAAGGGCCTGAATTCACAGTTCCTTTCAGTGTGAACGGTTATCAAGTTTCATCACTTAGTCCCACTGTGCCCATATCTCCGTCAATTAAAAAACTTTACATAGGTAAGAATATTGTATCTTTAGGTGAAAACCAGATGGGGCTGCAAAACAATGCTCCCAATGTGGAGTATATCGAGGTTGACCCTGCAAACGCTGCATTTGCAAGTTATCTTGGCATTGTGTACCGCAAGAATGGCAGCGACTTCCAGTTGACATATATTCCGGCTGCAATGCAGTGCGTGGAGCTTATGCCAATGGAGACAATATACAAGAATACAATCTACAGGCACGATGCAGTGGAGGTGCTTATCGTTGCTCCGGGCACAAAGTATATCGAATCGTGGGGAGTTGAGAATTGCCCCAATCTCAAGGTTGCGTATATCCCAAAAGATACAGAGGTTGCCGAGAATGCTTTTGCGGGTGTTCACCCCGATTTCCAGATTATCCGTGGCGACTTTACCAATATTCCTGATGTGAAGGAGGACTGATTCCGGCAAAGCAGCTTTTAAGCTGTGATTATTATACATTTAGCGGCGGCTGATAATATCAGCCGCCGCTAAATGCTGTTTGTATAAGCTTGTAAATACTTTTTTGTGGCATTAGTATGAATTTGTGTGTAAAAATTTGTTAATTGGCTGTGTTTGTGATACCTTTGTAAAATGATACACAATGCCGTATTTTAAACGCAAAACACCATTCTTTTACTATAAAACAATTTAATACATTTATTATATGTTGAAAAAAATGACAATGCTCCTGTTGGGAGCGTTATTCCTTTTCTCTTCGTGCGTCGACAACAGATACGACCTTAACAAAGAGATATCAACGGATGTAAAGATACCGGGCAACAAAGTCTCTCTGCCGTTCGGTAGCCTGAAAGCTGTGAAACTCGATTCTCTTATTGATGTCGAGGAGATAGATGTGCTTGAGAAAGACAGCAACGGAGTCTACAGTATCAGTATGAGCGATACTATTTCGCCTTTCGAGGAGAATATCGACCCGGTAACCATCTCCATTGAACCGTTGAACGAGACTGCGAAAATTAAGTTCACCAATGCAGATGTGACCGAAGTACACATAAATGGTGTACACTCGGAACCTGCAACATTCAATGTTCCGGTTGTGTCGTTCGAGGAGTTGAACAAGGAACTCCCTGTTCTTAAATCGGATGTTGACAGGAATGTCGCTAATGCCGACCTGGATGCAGCTTTGGAGTCAATAAAGAATCTCGGCAAGGATTTCCCTGCAACCGACATTGAAATAAACGAGACTATGAGAATTGAGAAGGAGAGCATTCCTTGTGACTTTGAATATGTACTGCCTTCGCAGGTGCAGACAATCGAAAGCATAAGGCTTGCATCACGTGGCAATGTTGCCAATACTTCAAAAGGAACACTTGTCGAGGCTGTTATAACACACCCCAAGGCATTGACCGGTGTGGACAAGACAATCTCTTTTGAAATTGACTTCCCCGAGAATTTCGTGCTCTCCAAGTACTCCGATGAGTATATCCTCTCCAATAATAACAGCACCATTGCCGTAAAGGATATGAAAGCCGATGGCGATGCCACGACTGTCCGTTTTTATATAGACTACATTGTGGATGTCGATAAATATATCGACAATGGTGTAATAAGGTTCGATGATGATATAACATATACTCTCGACTACACAGTAAACGGAACTGTGAGAGTCGATGGCAATATTAAGCGTGAGGACTTTGTCTTTAATGTTGCTATTGACGTGCCGCTTGCATTCAGCGATTTGAAAGGCAGGACAAAGGATATTGAGGTCGATTTCTCTACAGTCAAATTGGATTTTGTAGGCCATTTCGATAATCTTGAGTATATTGACACGATCAACTATATCAAGTTTAAGAAGAACGAGAATTTCATAGAGTTCTGCACAAGCATTGATACCGGATGGCTCGAGGAAATGAGCATCAAGGACGGTTATGCTTTGAAGGTGGCTTTTGACGATAAACTCATCATCAATGATGCCGATTCGCAATACGAAGGTAAAGGCACAAAGGTTGTTTACAGCAGTGAGGAGCACGCCTACTACATATATGACCTGAATGTCTTGGCTGCCGCTGACTGGAAAATTGCAATCGACAGGCTCGATGTCAACAAGGAGGTAAAGGATGATATGTGCGACATCGATGTGCAAGTCGAGATATACATCGTTAACAAGGATAAAGAGAAGGTGGATAAACTGGTGGTCAACGGTGTCGAGATGGAATCATTGGCGTCTACCTTGAAAAATATACAGGGTGAGCGAAAGGCAGAGTTTGAAATGCTGGGTGCCGATCTTGGTGTCGAGGATGCTTCGGTGAACACGAGAGTGATATATTCTGACCTGAAAACAAAAACCGATTTTTCAATCACTGAAGAGATACCAGAAGAGATAGCGCGCATCGACTCCATTGGCTTTGACAAGGAGGTAGTTCTTAATTTTGAAGCCAGGGTAGATGGCTTGAAGGAACTTGATACCGATATACATTTCGATGTCAAGATAGCAGTGCCTTCTTTCCTTAAATTGAAACCCGGTTATGATAACCCTGCGGATGTGACGATTAATGTCGAGAACGATTCGATTCATCTTCTGGCCGATTTCCATCCGAAGAATGATGAGAACATCCGCTTGCAGCTCTTGTGTACCGGTCTCGACTTTACCGGCCCGGAATACGACAACAAGGGCTATCTCCCCGAGAAGGAGAATGATGGCAAATCCTATATCAAATTCAATGATTCAATAAATGTGGTAGGCGATGCTTCTATCGATGCTATGGAGTTCCACTCAATGGTGCTCGAGAACAACAACGAAATAATTTTTAATGTCGATTTCGTGCTCAGCGACATCGAGGTGAAGACATTCCACGGCCTTTATGATGGCGAGATAGATGAGATAAACGAGACCGTAGACCTTGACCTTGGTGAGGAGTTTGATTTCTTGAGGGACGAGAGCTCATCGATAAAACTCTCCGAACCGCAGATAGAGCTTGAAATCAATAATTCGGTAGGTGTGCCGGTCAAGGTGGATATGCTTCTTGTTGGCCGTGATGCTAACGGTGTGGCAATTCAGTCGTCCGAGGTTCGTGCCAGTGTGGATATCCTCCCTGCAAAGTACGAGAACGGTGCGGTTGTGCCACAGTCTACAAAGTTGTTCCTTACAAATGACACAACAAGACTCTCAAAGGCCGGTTATACAAATGTGGAGATACCTAATCTCGCTACATTGCTCGAAAAATTCCCTAACAGCATTGAATTGAGCATCAAGCCCGTCATTGACCGGAGTGTGACACATCACATCGATATTTCGCAACCGATAACATTCGGCGGCAACTATGCCGTGACGGTGCCTTTGAAATTCGACAAGTTCGAAGTTTGCTACAGCGATACCATAAACGATATTTCGGCAAGTTTGGGCGAGGCTGTGGATATGTTCAGCAACATATCTCTCAAGGCAAGGATGAATGTCGTGAATACAATTCCGCTCGGCCTGTCATTGACATTGGAGGCTTTGGACGAAGATGGCGAGCCCATCGATGACATTACCATTGACCCGCTGATGATAAAGGCCGGCCCGGGATGTGATATCGATGAGGCTAATGACCCCGAATTGGTGCAGGATGTTGCTTTTGCCATAAGCAGCAAGAGTGGCGATGTCTCCGCTTTGGACAAGCTGCGCTTCTCTATTGAGACTGCGACAGATCACGTGGCCGGTTCCGAGGGACTCAAAGGCAACCAGGGTGTGAAGATATCTGATATTGTATTTGAAATATCGGGTGATTTGGAAACCGAATTCTAATTATTGACACAAAGAATTACAATTCCGACTATGAAAAAGATAAAGTATATAATAGCATTTCTCTCCATCATAGCAATTGCTCCGGCAACAAAGGCTCAGACAGGTGTCTCGTCCTATTTCCTTGATGGTGCATACCACAATTATAAACTGAACCCGGCTATGAAGGCAGAGCGTGGAATGTTCTCGTTGCTGCTCGGTGATTTCTCGTTGCGAACCAACGGCAATGTGGGTATATCGGATTTCCTCTATCCCTATGGAAACGACAAACTAACTACCTTTATGAGCGGAACGGTTGACCAGGATGATTTCCTCGGACGATTGCCCGATTATGCCCGTATCGGTATGAACCTCGATGAATCGATAATGGAGGTCGGCTTCAGAATGCTCGGCGGATACACGACATTGGGGATTTCTATGCATTCATCGCTGTCAATGGCACTGCCCAAGGGCTTATTCGAGTTTGCAAAGAAGGGTATGCAGGAGAGTGCATACGACTTCTCAAACCTCAACCTCAACACAATGAACTATGCGGCAATCACACTTGGTTATTCGCACGAGATTTTCAAGGGATTCCGCATCGGTGCCAACCTAAAGTATCTTATGGGTCTTGCCTATGCCGATATAACTGTTGACAAACTGAATGTGGAACTCAGTGACAAACGATGGATGGTGAGCAGTCACGCCCAGGCACAGGTGGCACTCTTCTGCGAGTCACAGGCCGACCTTGATGGCGAAGGAGTTGTCCAAGGTATTGAAATGGGGGCGATGTCTCCATCGGCAATGGGCTTTGCAGTCGATTTGGGTGCTGTATATGATATGAACCATATTGTTCCGGGTCTGACACTGTCGGCTTCGTTCGTAGACCTCGGTTACATAAACTGGAAATATATGCTGCAGGGGCAGAGCGCCGATGCAAAGGTGGAGTTCGACGGCTTCGATGAGATTGATCCCAATGATATGGAAACATCGATAAACAATGAGCTTGAAAGGCTTGGTGACGATGCATCCAAACTGGTCGATTTTACATACGATGGAACATCGGCAATGAAGACAATGCTGGCTTCGACAATGTATTTGGGTGCCGAGTATAATATGCCGTTCTATAAGCCGTTATCCGTAGGTCTTCTCTATGGTCAGCGTTTCTCTCCTCTCGATTTCAACAAATGGTTCGATGTGAGGGGCTTCCTGAACATATCCCCCTGCAGTTGGTTCGAGGCAACCGTCAACTATGGCTACTCGACATACGGCGCAAGTCTGGGGTGGATGCTCAATTTCCATCCTGCCGGTGTAAACTTTTTTGTCGGAAGTGACTTTATGATTACAAAGGTCACTCCGCAGTATATTCCTGTTGACGACCTGAATGCTCACGTAACAATTGGTCTGAGTCTGGCGTTGGGAAAGCGTAAGTGAAACAAGGTATATAAAACAGCAACGGGATTTGCATATGCAAATCCCGTTGCTGTTTATTGCGCTGTATTGTCTTTACGCTAACTGTTCCAAATCTCCCACGATGCCAACGCCTGCAGATACCACATTTCGTATCCGCTTTTTGTTGTGGCTCCCTGTGCTGCACCTTTTTGCAGGAACAGGGTATTCTCGGGGTTGTAGACAATATCATAGAGCAGGTGGTTGCTGCCAAGCAGGGAGTAGGGGATGTCGGGGCACTTGTCTATGCCGTGTCCTACCATACCGAGCGGTGTGCAATTGACAACTACAGTATGGCTCTGCATTATGTCTGCCGTAATATCACTATACGCAATTGCTGTGCTGCTTGCCGTGCGCGATACCGGTTGTGGTTCTATACCCAATTGCTTCAATGAGTGTATGATGGCTTTCGAAGCTCCGCCGGTTCCCAACACAAGCGCTTTGCAGTGTTTCTCTTTTACAAATGGCTCAATAGAGCGTGTAAAACCTATTACATCACTGTTGTAGCCCCATAGACAGCTCTTGCCATCCTTGTCGCGTGTCACCTTTACAACATTCACGGCATTTATAGACTTTGCCTCGTCGCTAATGCCGTCAAGGTATTTCATTACCTCTATCTTGTAAGGGATGGTTACATTGAAGCCGCATAGCTCGGGGTGTGCCTCGAGCACTGCCGGCAACTCATCGATGCTCTTAATCTCAAAGGGAATATACTCAGCATCGATGCCTTCGGCGCGGAACTTCGCGTTGAAGAAGGCCGGTGATGCCGATTGTGCAAGCGGATAGCCTATTATACCAAATTTCTTCATTTCTAAAATAAATTGAAGGTGACCCAAAAGTCTCCTTCTTCTGTATGAGGCGTGAATAAAAAGTAAAGTTCAAGGCTTGTGAAGGCTTCAAAA
>CALBKR010000403.1 GCA_937896105.1 uncultured Bacteroidales bacterium | reverse complement strand
CCCCGAACTCATTGCACAGGCCGAGCTCGGGCACGCGGCAATGAACATCGAACTGTCGACCACCGAGACATACCGTGATGTGATACCTATGCGCATCTGCAGCGGCAAGGTGTCGGGGTATATCTCAATTATGCGCGGATGCAACAATTTCTGCCACTACTGCGTGGTCCCCTACACACGCGGACGAGAGAGGAGCCGCGACATACAGAGCATAATAAACGAGGTCGACGACCTTGTTGCAAAGGGATTCAAGGAGATTATACTGCTTGGCCAAAATGTAAATTCCTACCATTTCATCGGGGAAAATGGCGAAGATGTAACCTTCCCGCAACTGTTGCGCCGCGTTGCACAGCACGCGCCGCAGACACGCATAAGGTTCACCACATCGCACCCCAAGGATATGAGCGACGACACGCTGCGCGTGATTGCCGAAGAGCCCAATGTGTGCAAGAGCATACACCTGCCGGTGCAGAGCGGCAGCAACACTATGCTCAAGGCTATGAACCGCAAATACACACGCGAATGGTACCTCGACCGAATCGAAGCCATACGACGCATAGTCCCCGACTGCGGAATATCGACCGACATAATCGCCGGCTTCTGCGGCGAAAGCGAAGCCGACCACCAGGAGACACTCTCGCTGATGAGATACTGCTCATACGATGCCGCATTTATGTTCAAATACTCGGAACGCCCCGGGACATTCGCCAGCAGACATATGAAGGACGACATCGAGGATAGTGAAAAGGTGCGCCGACTGAACGAGATTATCGCACTGCAGCAGGAGTGCTCGGCAAACAACAACCGCGAATGTATCGGCAAGACATACGAAGTGCTTATAGAAGGTATATCCAAACGCTCAAAGGAGCAGTTCTATGGCCGCACAGAACAGAACCGCACTGCGGTATTTGACAGAAAGGGATACAAGATTGGCGATTTCGTCAAAGTGAAGATAAATGGCTCGACAGCAGCGACACTGCTTGGCGAGATAGTTGACTGAAACCAATGAAGGCGATGCACACCGCATCGCCTTCATTGGTTTTAATTGCTTTATGATTATTGTTTCCTGCCGAGACGTTTCTCCATACGCTCCTCGTAGCTCATCTTCTGTGAACCTGCCGCAGGCATCAGGAACCACAAGAGCAGGTAAAAAATTACTGGTGCTCCAACACCAAGCAGAGTGCATATTACCCAAACAAGACGCACATTCCTAGTATTCCAGCCGAAATGCTCGGCAACACCTGCGCAAACACCGGCAATTTTCTTGTCTGCAGAACGAATCAGTTTTCCCATATCTTCAAATTTACATTTCAGAAACAGTCGCAAAATTAATAAATAGACATATACCCAAATGTTAAAAAATGTAATTTCGTGCATTTTTTGTGGTAAAACTGCAAAAAACGGGAACAATTTCGCCATAAATGGTATATTTTTGTGGCAAATTTAGGTAGAGTGTGCTCTAATAATACCATTAAAGACGGACAATGACAGTTATCAACCACGACAAATGCCCCCTGTGCGGCAGTGAAGATATCAAAAAACGCTTTGCTTGCACCGACAATTTCTCCACAGGCGAAACATTCGACATATACGAGTGCGGCAACTGCAGGTTCGCCTTTACCCAAGGAGTGCCCGACGAGAATGAGATAGGACGTTATTATGAATCGCCCAAATACATCTCGCACAGCAACACCGACAAGGGGCTGGTAAACAAGGCATACCACATTGTGCGCAGGATAATGCTGCGCAACAAGACCCGGCTTGTGGAGAGGCTCACTATGCTGAAGAACGGCAAACTGCTCGACTACGGTGCAGGAACAGGCCATTTCGCCCGCGCGATGGCCGAGAGAGGCTGGGAGGTTACAGCAATAGAAAAAAGCGAGAATGCCCGCCAGTTGGCAAAAGATGATTTCGAGTTCGAGATGTGCCCGGTGGAGATGCTGGCCGACATCGAGGACAAAGAACTGGATGTCGTTACGATGTGGCACGTAATGGAGCACGTACAGGACCTGGACAATATGTGGAGTGAACTATACCGCATACTCAACGACACGGGAATTGCGGTAATTGCTGTACCCAACAGCAAATCCTACGATGCACAGAGATACAAGGAGCACTGGGCTGCGTATGATGTACCGCGCCACCTGTGGCACTTTACCCCAAGCACCATTATGCAATGGGGCGAGAGACACGGGTTCCTGCTTGAGCGGCAGATAACAATGCCCTTCGACGGGTTCTACATATCGATGCTCAGCGAGAAGAACAAAGGCTCACGCCTTGGCACGATAAAAGGTTTTTGGAACGGATTCAAGGGATGGCTTGCACAAAACAAAAAACGTAGTGCCAGCAGTTCCATTATATATGTATTCAGAAAGAAGAGATGAAGAGACCGGTAATTAAGATACAGACCCTCAGTGTCTACATAAGCACCACCCTTGTGTTGCTGTTGCTTGGCATAATGAGTATGCTGATGATTGGCGGACAGTCGGTATCGAAGAGAATAAAGGAGAGCTTCAAGATGACCGTCATAGTCGACAGGGAGATGCAGGAGCCGGAGATTTTGAAGCTGCAGAAGTTCATTGACAAGAAAGAATATACCCAAAGCAGCAAATATATATCAAAGGAGCAGGTGTTGCAGGAGGCAAGAGAGAGCCTTGGAACCGACCCTTTGGAATACCTCTCCGAAAACCCATACGAACCCGAGATTGAGATTACCCTCAAGAATGGTTTTACCGATGTGGAAGCTATGACAAAGATTCAGCAGGAGCTTGAAAAAAGAACCGGCGTTGCAGAAGCCCGTTTCCACAAGGAGCACATCGACACCGTGAACGACAACATAAACAGGATTGCAATGGCGTTGTTGGCGCTGTTCATTCTGCTTGCCATCATATCCTGGTCGCTGATAGGCAACCTTGTACGCCTGGCGATATACTCGAAGCGTTTCACGTTGCACACAATGAAGCTTGTAGGTGCCACCTGGGGCTTCATCAGGCGCCCGTTCCTGTTGCAGAACCTTTATATCGGCCTTGTGTCGGGCATCATAGCCAACGCTGTGCTCGGCATCGGTATCGGTATGCTGCAAAAGGAGTCGCCCGACATTGCATCGCTTTTCCCTGCAGGGCAACTTGCCGTGGCAGGCTTTGCCGTGATACTTTTCGGCATCCTTATATGTACCCTGTGCGCGTTCCTGTCGGTAAACCGTTTCCTTCGTATGCGCAATAACGACCTCTATTTCATCTGATAACAAATTACAACTATGGATAAATCAAATTTTGCATTCGGAAAATGGAACTACATACTGCTCGGCATCGGTGTGGTTGCCATAGTCCTCGGTTTCATTCTTATGGCAGGCCCCAGTTCTACCGAAACCCACTTTGAGCCCGACATTTTCAGTTTCAGAAGAATAAAGCTGGCACCGGCTATCTGTTTCTTCGGGTTTGTCTTTGTAATCTTCGCGATAATGTACAAAGGCAAAAGCAACGGCAACACAGAGAAAAGCGAGAATAAATAACAGTAACACATTTTCTGTCTCCAATAAATGAGTATCTTAGAAACCATCATTATAGCGATTGTCGAGGGGCTCACAGAGTTCCTGCCCGTTTCATCGACAGGGCATATGATTATCACCCAGAACATACTTGGTGTACCAAGTGATGTTTTCGTAAAGGCATTTACCTTTATTATACAGTTCGGAGCCATCCTTTCGGTAGTAGTGCTTTACTGGAAGCGCTTCTTCCAGCTCAACCGCACGCCTGCCCCCGAAGGGGCATCGGCATTCAGGCGCTTTCTGCACAAGTACGACTTCTATTGGAAACTGTTCGTGGCATTCATCCCGGCAGCCGTGTTCGGCTTGCTCTTCAGCGATGCCATCGACGCTATGCTCGAGAGCGTAGAGGTGGTAGCGGTGACACTTATCCTCGGAGGTATATTTATGCTATTCTCGGACAAGATATTCAACAAGGGCAGCGAGAAGACCGAGCTGACTGAGAAGAGAGCATTCCGCATCGGACTCTTTCAGTGCATATCGATGATACCGGGCGTTTCGCGTTCAATGGCAACAATTGTGGGCGGTATGTCGCAGAAACTGACAAGAAAGGCTGCGGCAGAGTTCTCGTTCTTCCTTGCCGTGCCCACAATGCTTGCTGCGACAATGTTCAAGATGATAAAGCTGTTTACCGATGATGCCAGTGCACAGGTGTTGAAGGCAAACATCGATGTGCTTGTAATCGGCAACATCGTGGCATTCATCGTTGCTATGCTGGCTATAAAATTCTTTATAAATTTTGTAACGAAATATGGTTTCAAGGCATTCGGTTGGTACAGGATAATTGTAGGCGGTACCATCCTTGTAATGCTCTTGACCGGACATAACCTCACTATTGCATAATGGATTTTGTTGCAGGAGAGATAATACCGATAAACAAACCCTATACCTGGACGTCGTTCCAGATAGTGAACAAGATACGCTACCACCTGAGCCGTAAGTACGGTATAAAGAGATTCAAGGTTGGACACGCGGGAACACTCGACCCATTAGCGTCAGGCGTCTTGTTGCTATGCACCGGAAAGGCGACCAAGAGGATTGAGGAGCTGCAGAGCCACACCAAGGAGTATGTCGCCGAGATAATGTTCGGAGCCACTACCCCATCGTTCGATATGGAACACCCTGTGGATGCCACGTACCCGTATGAGCACATAACAAGGGAGATGGTCGAGGAGGCATTGAAGCAATTCATAGGCGACATAGAACAGCGCCCGCCGCTGTTTTCGGCCTGCAAGGTCGACGGCAAGCGGGCATACGACCTTGCACGTGGAGGCAGCGATATGCAGTTGGCACCAAAACAAATACGCATCGACGAGATTGAGCTGTTGGAGTGCGAACTGCCAAAGATAAAGATACGCGTAGTATGCGGCAAAGGGACATATATCCGTTCGCTCGCACGCGACATAGGCGCAGCACTTGGCAGCGGAGGCTACCTCACCGACCTTGTGCGTACCCGTATCGGAGAGTATAAAATAGAACATTGTATAACCCCAGAAGCATTCCAGGAATGGCTTGAAAAACAGTGAACATTATGACAACAGAAGAACATTTTAGCATCAGCGGACAGCATATGAAACTATCGCAGTTCAAATACAAACTGCCTGAGGAGCGTATAGCCCTATACCCTGCCGACTGCCGCGATGAATCGCGGCTGATGGTTCTCCACAGGAAGACAGGCGAGATTGAGCACCGCATATTCAAGGAGGTAATACATTACTTCGATGAAAAGGATGTTTTTGTAATGAACGACAGCAAGGTTTTCCCCGCACGTCTCTATGGCAACAAGGAGAAGACGAACGCGCAGATTGAGGTATTCCTGTTGCGCGAGCTCAACGAGGAGTTCCGCCTGTGGGATGTACTTGTTGACCCGGCACGCAAGATACGTATCGGCAACAAGCTCTATTTTGGCGAGGACAACTCTATGGTAGCCGAGGTTATCGACAACACAACCTCACGCGGCCGCACACTGCGTTTCCTCTACGACGGCCCGCACGACGAGTTCAAGAAGGCACTTTATGCACTCGGCGTAGCACCACTGCCCGAGGATTTCAAGCGCCTGCGCAAGGAGGAGCCCGAGGACCTGCAGAATTTCCAGA
The DNA here is from genome assembly GCA_937896105.1 of uncultured Bacteroidales bacterium. Next base: position 1,661 of record CALBKR010000403.1, on the reverse strand, counting down.
CATACTTTGCAAAGAAAGAGGGCTCGGTAACTGCATCGTTTGCAGGCCTGCACTTCACACGCGAGCTTATGAAGCGTATGGAGATTAAAGGCATTGACGCAGCATACGTTACAATGCACACAGGCCTCGGCAGCTTCCGCGAGATTGATGTCGAAGACCTCACCAAGCACAAGATGGACAGCGACCTTATCAGTGTCGACACCGATGCGGTGCAAACCATCAACAAGGCAAAGGCCGAGAACCGCAGGATTTGTGCCGTGGGAACATCGGTGCAGCGAGTACTTGAGACAGCAGCCCTCACCGACGGTATGCTCAAGGAGTACGATGGCTGGACAAGCAAGTTCATCTTCCCCGAATACAATTTCCAGGTTGCAAACTGTATGATTGCCAATTTCTATGCGCCCTACTCGACAATGCTTATGCTCACAACAGCTTTTGGTGGCTATGACAATGTGATGAACGCATACAAGGTGGCGCTCGACGAGGGATACCGTTTCGGTCTCTACGGCGACGCAATGCTCATCATCGACTGATAAACCGGAAATTCTTAATAAAAAAGGTCGGTTACGCAACCGGTTTCAAATTAATGGCAACAAGAGTATATCTTGGCCTTGGAACCAACCAGGGTGACAAAGCAAACAACCTTACGCGAGCGATAGGGCATCTATCGCTCGCGCTTGGTCGTTGCACGGCAGTCTCAACATTCATTGAGACCGCTCCTTGGGGTTTCGAGAGCGAGAACAGTTTCCTTAACTGTGCTGCAGCATTTGAAACGGAGCTGTCGCCGCTTGGGCTACTCGACGCCACCGAGCGCATAGAACGCGAACTGGGGCGTACACAGAAATCGGCCGGTGGAATATACCACGACCGCATAATAGACATAGACATTCTGTTATATGGCAACTTGGTCGTTGAGAGCCCAAGGCTGACCATCCCCCACCCGCTGATGCACAAACGGACATTCGTCCTTGAACCGCTTGCAGAGATTGCGCCCGACACCATACACCCTACAACCGGCAAGGGCATAAGGGAACTTCTCAAGGAGCTACGGAAGGACGAGCCAAATATTACAAAAGGTTAAAATGGCGCCTGCACATTAAAAAAAGCGGCACAATACTGAATATTTGCACAAAAACCATTACCTTTGTACACGACAAAGGCCTAATGAGGCTGTGTGTGGAAAGATTTGACTGCTTGCAACCACGGTAAAAAATGCTAAAAGCCCCATCAGTGGGCGTTTGTAAAAGGCACTTCGCCGGCATAAGTTATCCCACACATTGTTACACAGGCCTGATATTACAGGAATTATTAACTACGCCCGCCGGGACACAAGATCATTGGTACCATCGGGCACAACACAGTACAACTATGGGATATCTATTCACATCAGAATCAGTTTCAGAGGGGCACCCCGACAAGGTTGCCGACCAGATTTCGGACGCAGTCCTCGACCAGCTCATCGCTTTTGACCCCGAGTCAAAGGTTGCTTGCGAGACACTCGTCACAACAGGACAGGTAGTGATTGCAGGTGAGGTAAAGTCATCGGCATACGTTGACCTGCAGGATATTGCACGCCGTGTAATAAACAGAATAGGCTACACAAAGAGCGAATATATGTTCGACGGCAACTCGTGCGGCATCTTCTCGGCTATCCACGAGCA
>CALBKR010000402.1 GCA_937896105.1 uncultured Bacteroidales bacterium | reverse complement strand
GCTCAGTTGGAGCTTGCCGGTATCGAGGCTCGGCAGGATGATATAGAATTTGAACAGGAGATTCGCACCACGGTGATGTACTTTAATAATCAGGCCGAGCAGTGTCGAATATCGCGCCGCGCTCTTGAGGTGGCCGAAGAGACCTATCTTATGGCCTATAAGCGCTACGAGAATGGCGCAATGACGGTAACCGATTTTAACACCGCCAACAACGAATTAGAGAGCGCGCAGGCGCAGTATCTCTCGCAGCTCAATACCTTCTGGGCCTATTATTATACCATTCAGCGACTGACACTGTACGACTATATCAGGGGCTGCGATATTGATTGCGATTTTGACAAAATTGTAAAGTAGTGCCAATATGAACAGTGTGAGAAATTTCCTTATAACCCTGCGCAGCTATCCGCTTGTGGTAGCGCTTAATATCGCGGGCTTGGGATTTGCAATAGCGGTTGCTTATATGATTGCCGTGCAGGTGCACTATGAGGTATCATATAACAGAGGTATAAAAGATGCCGACAGGGTAGCAGTTATTTTCAGCAAGGATAAGGGTAGCCATCTGAGTTTTGCGCGCGACGAGTGGTTCAATATGATGGAGAGAAAATATATCGAAATTCAGGAGAACAATCCGGCGATAGAGCAGCTTGCAGTCTTTAGTTATGATTTTCAGAGAAACTGTATCACGAACCACGCGAATGAAATATTCCCTCTTACTTGCGCATTTATCGACCGAGACGCATTGGAAATGTTTGCGTTTGAATTTATTGATGGCGATGCCGATAAACTACACGAGAAGAACAGTGTGGCGGTAAGCGAGAGTGCCGCCCGACGTCATAATCTTAGGGTGGGGACGCGTATATGCTTCGGCGGGCTCGACCACGACACTCCAAAATTTACTCCTAACGAGGCAAAAACAGTGGTTGCTGTTTATCGCAATCAACCTAAAAACTCTATCTTGGGTAACATTGAGATGCTGTGGTACGATGCCCGGCAGCACTACAATCCTCTCTATGCGAGGGTACACAAGGATTACTCTTTTGCACAATTCGACTCCTTACTGAGTGCGGTGCACAAGGCTGCCTCAGACAATGAATTTGAATTCTATTCTGTGCCTCTGAGTGAATTGTATTTTCATAATTTATCGACAAAAGTGGGCGAGGGCGGCAATGTGAGCGATATTTTAACACTTATTGCAATAGCTGTGGTTGTTGTGTGTATTGCTTTTATAAACTACGTGAATTTCTTCTTGTCGCTCATTCCCCGACGTGTGCGCAATTCAAATATACGAAAAATTATGGGTGCCACTATGGGACGTTTGCGCCTCGATTTTATATTAGAGTCGTTGCTTATGGTTACGTTGGCTCTTGTAGTTGCATTTGTTATCGTGGAGGCTGTCTCAGGGGGAGCCGTAGAGGGGCTTTTCACAACCTCGGTGGCTGTTGTTGACAATGTGCGCGAGGCACTGCTGACGTTTGTCGTGGCAATGGGGCTTGCGTTTCTCTCGGCTGTCTATCCTGCATTTTATGTTACACACTCTGCGCCGGCAATGGTTGTGAAAGGCTCGTTTGCCAATGTGCGAAAAGGGACGCGACTGCGCTATATATTGATGCTGGCGCAGTTTGTGGCGTCGTTTGTTCTTATTTTGGTTGCTCTTTTCATTGAAAAACAGAACAGCTATATGATGCAGCGGAATATGGGATTCGACAAGGAGTGTGTGCTCGTAACCTCGCCATTAAAGGGGGATATTGCAACTGCCGAGACATTCGACCATCTGGTTGAAACTCTTAAACGCAGCCCTAACATAATAGATGCTGCTTATTCGCTTGAGTTTCTGGTTAGCTCGTCGTATGTCTATGGCGATAAAGAGATAGGCGGGCCCCGACCGGATGGTGCACCCGATAAATTGCCGTTTGCCACGCTCTCTGTCTCGCCGAATTTCCTCAGAATGATGGGGATTGACATTCTTGAAGGCCGAGATTTCGAGGAGGGCGATTGCGGGCAGGGAAATTATATAATAAACAGTAGCGCGCATAGTAGGGGCGGACTTTCCATTGGCAACACGTTTAAGAGTGTTCGCCACGGACAGAGCCCTATCGTGGGTGTGTGCCGCGACATCAATATTTTCCCCCTGCGTGATAAAACCGAGTTTGTCTGTTTCTATCCGTGGAAACCACAAGGCAACACTGCCCCGCGGTTATATGTAAAAGTTGCCCGACATTGCAATGTGGCCGAGGTGTCAGGATATATTGGCGATTGTGTGGATAAGTTTTTCAGTGGTGGAGAGAATCGCCTTATGGAGATTGAGCCTTTTGATGATATTATGCGACGGGAGTATAGGGACGAGCAGCTGAAGGCTCTGGCCAACAAGGGCGGTATCGTGGGTGTCAACTATGAGAACAGCTTCCTGCGCAAGGGCTCTGATATGACCGATGTGTCCGATATCATCTGGCACATGAAGCACATGGTCAACGTGGGTGGTATCGACATGGTGGCTCTGGGTTCCGACTTTGACGGCATCGGCGACGGCTTCGCCTTCTCCGATTATCAGGCGAAGGACCTCTATCTGGCCATTCAGGAAGCGGTCAAGCTCTACTTCTCCAACGAGGAGATGTTTGACAAGCTGCGCAAGCGCTGCATGGAGAAGGATTTCTCCTGGGACAAGAGCGCGCGTGCGTATCAGTCCATGTATTCCGATATCTGCGGCAGCACGGGCGTGGGCGAGTATATCTCCTTCCAGGACGCGTTTGATCAGCTCAAGCACTGCTATGAGAATAACTTCGTGATCAACAAGGCGCGCTACAGCGACAAGATCACCGAGAAGTATCACCGCGTCGTGCAGATCGAGATCGTCGGCCGCGGCGCAGGCTTCTTCCATGTCGAGGTCGAGA